>JAJFUR010000043.1 GCA_021372335.1 Methanobacteriota archaeon | reverse complement strand
CGACCTGGCGGCTTGCTACTTCGCTGTCGGCTCTCCCTATCCTGGTGGTGCAGCAGCTGCCAAGGGTGGGGTTGTTCGCCCATTAAAAGGGATCGTGAGCTGGGTTTAGACCGTCGTGAGACAGGTTTGTTGCTTTTTGGTGGAAGTGAATTGATGCCTGACGAGAAGGACCCTTGAGTACGAGAGGAACGGGGGTTCGGAGCCTCTAGTCAATCAGTTGTCCGACAGGGCATGCTGAGCAGCCACGCTCTAATGGATAAGAGCTGAAAGCATCTAAGCTCGAAGCCACCTTGAAAAAGAGGCATCTTAGGACGCTCATAGTTGATGAGCTTGATAGAACCGGGATGTAAGCATCGAGGCCATCCGAGATGTTCAGTCCGCGGTAACTAACGTCCTCTGCCGCGTAAGCACTGCAGGCTTGCCTTAATGGTAGGCTTTGGCTTAACCGTTAAACGGGTTGCGTGTGTACCCTCTTCCAGGGCCTTTCCCAATGCATTAAGCTGTTTTCACTTCTACTATTCTATGTCTAGCACGATCACCATTTAGGCGCAAGCTGGTGGACCTCGGTCTCAATAGGAGAACACCGTGGTGGTGGTCGTAGGAAGCCTGTCGCGTATTTCCTTCAGGTAGGGATAGAAGACCCTCATCTCGTCCTCCCTCTCTGGCTCACGGCCTATAAGGGCTGAGAGCGCCTTGACCTCCGCCCTCCCCATTACCTTCCAGTAACCCTCTCCGTAAGCTGTGTCGGTCATTATCAATATTGGAAGCTTCAGGGCGGAGCGTTCTTCTGGCCCCAGTAGCTCGAAGAGAAGCAGGAGTTCGCTGCGGTCGAGCCGATAGACCCTGCCATCCCTTGCTTGATAGGATGGTTCTGGGTCACTCAGCAGCTGCTCCAACGTTCTGCGTTTCACTGGGATATGCTGGTTCATGCTGGTGAATAGGCCTTGCATGGTCCTTTCGTTGAGGAGATCGCTCATTCGAGCATTACCACCTCCGACACGATTTATATCGTTTTCCAAGAAGGGTTGGGACAATCTATAACTACGGTCCCCTGGATATTCACAGGCCGATGCAAGAACGTGGAACGGAGGGGCCATCGGAGAGCACGATCTCCGAAGAGGTCCAGGAGATGCTGAGGACGCATCCGTGCTATAACGAAGGAGCGCATAGGAGCTTCGCCCGCATGCATCTTCCGATCGCACCAAGGTGCAATGTCCAGTGTAACTATTGCAATCGCAAGTACGATTGCATGAACGAGTCCAGGCCAGGGGTTACGAGCGAGATCCTTTCCCCCGAGGAGGCCGTGGCCAAGATCAGGATCGTAAAGGAGCGGATCCCCCAGTTGAGCGTCATCGGGGTGGCAGGCCCAGGGGATCCTTTGGCCAATGAGGAGACGTTCGTAACCTTGGAGATGGTGAGGAAGGAGTTCCCGGAGCTGACGCTCTGCCTGAGCACCAATGGCTTGAACCTTCCTCGCTCTGTCGAGCGCCTGAAGGCGCTGGGCGTGAGGTTCGTTACCGTCACGATCAACGCCGTGGACCCTGAGGTCGGGGCGCGTATGTACGACTTCGTCCTCTGGGAAGGAAAGGTGCTGCGGGGCAGGGAGGGGGCGGAAAGGCTGCTAGCGAACCAGCTGGAAGGCATCAGGATGTGCACGGCCGCTGGAATCCTGGTCAAGGCCAACATTGTGATGGTCCCGACCGTGAACGCCGACCATATACCGGCCATCGCCCGGAAGGTGAAGGAGCTGGGGGCGTACATCGTGAACATCATCCCGCTCATCCCGGTGCCAGGGACCAGGTTCGAGCACATGCCGGCGCCGACCCCCGAGGAGCGCAAGCGCCTGCAGGACATGTGCGAGGGCGAGATCCGCCAGATGCGCCATTGCCGCTTCTGCCGCGCGGACGCGATAGGGATGCTGGACAATGATCGCTCCGCGGAGTTTGCGCATATCACCTGCGGCGCCAGGGAGGCTCCGGAAAAGGTACCCTTTGGAGTTCAAATGGAGGGCGCCGCAAAGCACCGGGTAGCTGTGGCCACCTCCAATGGCAGGAACGTGGACCTGCACTTCGGCCAGGCCAAGGAGTTCTGGGTGTTCGATGTGGAGGGTGGAACGCTCGTACCGGCCGGGAAGGTGCGTGCCGAACCGTTCCTCGATGAGCCCATGTTCGGCCCTGTGCATCGGAGCAAGATAGAGAATATGGTGGCCGCGCTCAAGGGCGTGGACGTCGTGCTTGCCTCCGGGTTCGGTGAAAGAGCGGAGGCGGAGATACGGGCGAGGGGGATATATCCCTACAAGAGGGAGGGGGCCCTCGAGGAGGCGGTCCTCTGCGCGGTCCGAGAGCTCTTCGAGGAAAGGGCGATGGTCTTCGAGTGATCAGATGAGAGCGTCCAGGTTGCTTGTGGACTGCCTTAGGGCAGAGGGCGTGGACCGGGCCTTCGGCATTCCCGGTGAGGAGAACGTGGACCTTATGGACGACCTGCATTCCGGGGGGATGGAATTCGTCCTCACCCGACATGAGCAGGCCGCCGCGTTCATGGCCGCCACGGTGGGCCGGCTCACCGGGAGGCCTGGCGTATGCGTGAGCACGCTCGGGCCGGGGGCCACGAACCTTGCGACCGGCGTCGCTGACGCCCATCTCAGCCACCTGCCTTTGGTGGCCTTGGTGGCGCAGGCGGGGGCGGCCCGCCGGGACCCTCCGCAGAAGCAGGTCCTGGACCTGCTTGCATTGTTCCGTCCCATCACCAAGCGGGCGATGGACGTGGGCGGTCCGGGGGATGTGCCGGCATCGGTGCGCAGGGCCTTCGCCTTGGCCGCCAGGGAACGGCCGGGGCCGGTGATGCTTCAGGTGCCAGAGGATGTCATGGGGACGGAGGCCTCCGGTGAGCCGATAGGACCGCCCAAGGTAAAGGCGAGGCGCGCTCCGGCGGCCCGACTGGAGGAGGTGCGCGCGCTCCTCAGAACGGCGGAAAGACCCTTGGTGCTGGCCGGCCACGGTGTTCTGCGGGAAGAGGCGTGCGAGGAGCTGAGGGCATTCTGCGAGGCGTGGGGCATCCCGGTGGGATGCACCTGGATGGCGGCGGGGGCCCTTCCCTACGACCACCCCCTGAGCCTTGGCACGGTGGGCATGCGGGACAGCGACCTGGTGAGGGCGAGCTACGAGGAAGCGGACGCCGTCCTGCTCGTGGGGTTCGATTGCCCTGAGTTCCAGCCCCAATACTGGGACCGGGGGTCGAGGAAGCGGATCGCCTACCTGGGCCGGGCCCCTCCGATGAGATGCCCTGACCTCGGGCTGGAGATCGTGGCGGTGGGCGATCTTGTCCACTCCCTGGGAGCGCTGACGAGAGGGGCGGAGAGGAAGGACGCCTGGCATGCCGTTCACCGAGAGGACCTGCTTAGGGAGGTGAATAGGGAAGGCGAGGGCCCGAGGGCGGTCGTCAAGGCCCTGCGGAGGCAGATGGGGCGGGCCGACATCGTGGTGAGCGATGTGGGCGCCCACCTGATCTGGCTTGCAAAGTACTATCCTGCCTATGGACCGAACACGCTGCTGCTCCAGAACGGGCTCATCTCCATGGGGGTGGCCATGCCCTCGGCCATCGCGGCGAAGCTGGTCCATCCCGAGCGGCGGGTGGTGGCCGCGGTGGGCGATGGCGGATTCCTGATGGCCTCCGCGGAGCTCGAGACCGCCAGGAGGCTGGGGGTGCGCTTCGTGACCGTGGTCTTCAACGATGGGGGCCTTGGCCTCATACGGGAGAAGATGCAGCGCCGCCTGGGCAGGAGTTCCAATGTGGACCTTGGCCTTCCCGACATCCCGACCTATGCCCGCTCCTTCGGGGCGGAGGGGTATTCGGTCGGGGAGAGGGAGTTCGAGGAGGTTCTCCGGGACTGCCTCGCGCGGGACGCCCTGGCGATCATCGACGTGAAGGTCGACTACTCCTACAATCGATCCCTGTTCTGAAGCGGTTATATAGCTGCATCTGCGTTCGATCCCTGAGGGGAGTATGACGCTCAGGAAGGCTACGTTCGCCGCCGGATGCTTTTGGGGCGTGGAAGCGGCCTTCATGAAGGTGAGGGGGGTGGTCCACACCGAGGTCGGCTATATGGGCGGCCACACCGAATCGCCAACCTACCGGGAGGTGTGCACGGACCGCACAGGGCATGCGGAGGTCGTGCACCTTACCTATGATGACTCGCTGATAAGCTACACACAGCTCCTAGATGTCTTTTGGAACTCCCATGACCCGACACAGAAGAACAGGCAAGGGCCGGACGTGGGCACTCAATACCGCACGGCCATCTTCTATCATGACGAGGAGCAACGCAGGACCGCTGAACGTTCCATGGCGACCCTGGCAGCCTCCGGCAGGTTCGATAGGCCGATCGCCACCCAGCTGGAGAAGGCCGGACCGTTCTGGAGGGCTGAGGAGTACCATCAGAGGTATCTCCAGAAGAAGGGGCTGGACACCTGTCACATATGACTGGGGGTGACGCCTGAGAGGGCGCTATCATGACAATATTCTTATAACGACCCCGGAATAACGCCAGCTATGACAGGCTCGGAGTTCGACCTCGCCTTCTTCAAGGAGCAGGGGTTCAAGCGCACGCAATGCCCCAAGTGCAAGCGGTACTTCTGGAGCCTGGGCGACTGGGCCACGTGCGGCGAGCCTCCCTGCGAGGAGTACACATTCATCGGGCATTCCCCGATGAACCAGCGGCTCACCCTGCACGAGATGCGCGAGGCCTATCTGAGCTTCTTCGAGGAGAACGGGCATGGCCGGGTGAAGCGCTATCCCATCGTAGCCCGGTGGAGGGATGACGTATTCTTCACCCAGGCCTCGATCTACGACTTCCAGCCGTGGGTCCTCAACGGGGTGATCGAACCGCCGTTCAACCCGCTGACGATCTCCCAGACATGCGTACGGTTCAATGACATCGACAACGTTGGAAAGACCGGAAGGCATTTCACGTTCTTCGAGATGTGCGCCCACCACGCCTTTAACAAAGAAGGTAGGTTCATCTACTTCAAGGACCGCACGGTGGAGCTGTGCCATCGTTTCTTCACCGAGAGGCTGGGCACCGATCCCGGGAAGATGCGCTATGTTGAGGAATGGTGGGAGGGCGGCGGCAACGCGGGGCCTTGCGTCGAGGTGATCCTGGACGGGGTGGAGGTGGCCACCCTGGTATTCATGATGTACCGGGACACGCCCGAGGGGCGCAAGCCGATGGAGATGACCGTTGTGGACACTGGGTATGGGCTGGAGCGCATGACCTGGGTCTCCCAAGGGGTGTCCTCAGCCTATGAGGCGGTGTTCGGGCCGGTCGTCGAATGGCTCAAGGGCCTGGCCTGCGTGAGGCCCGACCCGCTCGTACTGACCGAATACAGCAAGGTGGCCGGGGCCACCAACATGAGGACCGCGGCGGATGTGCGCCGGATAAGGGAGACCACGGCTGAGCGCATTGGAATAGGGTATGAGGAGCTGATGCGGACCGTCGCCCCCCTGGAGGACATCTACGTGATCTGCGATCATTCCCGAGCGCTCATGCTCATGCTCAACGACGGCGTGGTGCCCTCAAATGTCCGTGAGGGTTACTTCGCCCGGATGCTGGTCCGCCGCGCGCTGCGGTCCATCCGCTCCCTGGACCTCGACATCAGGCTGGCCGAGGTCGTCAGCAGGCAGATAGATCATTTCCAGGACATCTTCCCGGAGCTGAGGGAGAACCGCGAGGACATCCTTGGCCTCGTGCAGGTGGAGGAGGACCGCTACTTTGAGACGCTGGGAAGGGGCAAGCAACTGGTAGACAGGCTGGTCAAGGACCTGAGGGAGGGGGAGAAGCTGCCGGTGGAGAGGCTCATCGAACTCTACGATTCCCATGGTCTGAACCCGGAGATCGCCAAGGAGTTCGCACCGGACCGGATCGACGTCCCAGATAATTTCTACATACAGGTGGCCGCCCGCCATGAGAGGCCGGAGGCAGCGACCGAGGCTTCCGGGGACCGGCCGGAGAGGATGCCGGAGACCAGGATGCTGTACTACGAGGACCCCGAGCTGGTGGAGTTCGAGGGGACCGTGATCGCCGAGGTGGACGGGGGGGTGGTCCTGGACCAGACAGCCTTCTATCCGGAGGGCGGGGGGCAGGAGTGGGACCTTGGGACCTTGGACGGGAAGAAGGTATGCCGGGTCATCAAGATCAAGACCGCGATCGTGCATTTCGTCGAGGGGGAGAACCCAAGGATCGGGGCCAAGGTGAGGGGAACCATCGATCTGGAGCGCCGCCAGCAGCTGATGCGCCACCATACCGCTGCGCACCTGATCAACGGTGTTGCGCGGACCCTCTTCGGCAACCACGTCTGGCAGGCGGGGGCCCACAAGGCGGTCGACCAGGCCAGGCTGGACATCACGCACTTCGAGAACCTCAGCACCGAGCAGCGCGACCTGCTGGAAAGGGAGGTCAACCGCGTCGTGCTCCAGGACCGCCCTGTCCACATCCAGTTCATGCAGAGGGACCAGGCGGAAAGGCTGCATGGGTACAGGCTGTACCAGGGCGGGGCCGTTCCCGGAAAGGTCATCCGGGTGGTGGAGGTGGAGGGGCTGGACGCCGAGGCCTGCGGGGGGCTGCACTGCTCCCACACCGGCATGGTCGGGCCGGTCAGGATCGCCCGCACCAAACGCATCCAGGATGGGGTGGTCCGCATCGAGTACACCGCAGGCATGGCAGCGGTGGCCGGGATGCAGGCCGACAAGCGCCTGGTGGAGGGGCTAGGGGACATGCTCAACGTGCCTGCGGAAGGGCTGCCGGAAGCGGTGGGCAGGCTCCAGGAAGAGCTGCGGGAGCAGCGCAAGGGCATTGAGCGCCTTTCCGCGGCCCTCAACGAGCTGAGCGTCAAGGCCCTGGTCGGGTCCGCGCCCAAGGTCGGCCCGGTCCGCGTGGTGGTGCACGAGGCGCTCCCAGGCGAGGACCCGGAGGAGATGTCCAAGCGGCTGGCCTCGGTGCCGGGCACGGTGGCGGTGATAGGCGTGCCCGGGGAAAGGGCCCGACTCCTCGTCTCCCGTTCCTCCGATGTCAAGCTGGATTGCCGTAAGGCCCTGAAACGGATGATGGCGGTCATGGGCGGCGGGGGGGGCGGAAAGCCAGACTTTGCGCAGGGAGGGGGTGGGGACGCCTCCCGGCTGAGGGACGCCCTGGCGGGGGCCTTCGAGATCATCTCCAAGGAGATCGAGGGTTGAGCCTTCCAAGCATCCCCGCCATCACGCAATCCTTAAATATGGATTGAGGGTTGGCCTTCCACACAGAATCGATTCTGTTGGAGGAGCCCCTTCTGAAAGGGGCTTGTTCCCGGACCGGTAGCCCTATCCGGAGATGGGAACTGCAAACCGTGCGCTTTGGCACGGGGCGTACTTCGCGAGGGCGAGGCTCGATTCGCGATCATCAGCGAGGGATACATTGGCTGAGGCAAAGAAGAGCGGCAATGAGGAGAAGGAAGACTTTCGGTACATAGTCCGCATCGTGAACACGGACATCGACGGCAACAAGCCCACCGTGGTCGGTCTTCAGAGCGTCAAGGGCGTGGGAAAGCGGGTGGCCGAGATCGTCGTGCAGAAGGCCGGGGTGGACCGGCTGGAGAAGATCGGGGCCTTGGACGAGGCCACGACCGATGAATTGGCGAGGCTCATCACGACCTATTCGGAGTATGCCCCCAACTGGGCCGTCAATCGTCAGGCCGACTACGAGACCGGGGATGACCTTCATATCGTAGGCGCAGACCTGGACATCATGCTGAAGGATGACGTGAACCGCCTCAAGATGATCAGATGCTACCGCGGCCTGCGCCATGAGTCCGGGCACAAGGTGCGCGGGCAGCGGACCAGGTCCAATGGCCGGAAGGGGCTGACCCTGGGTGTTTCCAAGGTCAAGACCCAGCCTGCGCCCAAGAAGGAGGCCTGAGCATGGGCGACCCAAAGTTCCCGAGGAGGAGCTTCGATACCCCCTCCCACCCGTGGCAGGGGGAGCGGATCAAGGAAGAGGCCCTGCTGGTGAAGCAGTATGGCCTGAAGAGCAAGAAGGAGCTGTGGAAGGCCAAGACCATCCTGAGGGACCTGCGCAAGCAGTCCCGTGACCTCCAGGCAAGGCTCAGGACGGGTGAGGCCCAGGCCAAGATAGAGACCGAGAACCTGTTGCGGAAGTGCGCCCGGCTGGGCCTCCTGCCCATCGAGGGCACAAGGCTGGACGACGTGCTCGGGCTCAGCGACATCGCCCTCTTGGAACGCCGATTGCAGACCGTGGTGTTCAACAAGGGCCTTGCCTCGACCGTTGGCCAGGCCAGGCAGTTCATTGTGCACGGGCATGTGTGCATCGATGACCAGAAGGTCACCATCCCCGGCTATATCGTGACCAGGGAGGATGAGGAGAGGATAGTTATGAACCCCCGCTCCCCGATCGCGGACGAGATGCATCCCCTGAAGCAGGCTCAGCGGGAGGCCGCTGCGGCCAAGGCGCACCGCGAGGAGGCCGCCGAGTCCCGGAAGGACCTGGGGAAGAAGAAGTTCGTGAAGCATGTGCCCAAGGACGTGGAGGCGGCGGTCCAGGACGTTGAGGACGTTCCGGCGGACCTGCCGACCGAGGAGGTGAACTGATGGGCAAGTGGGGAATAGCGAACGTTTTCGCTAGCTACAACAATATCATCATCACCTTGACCGACATCACCGGCGCGGAGACGATAACCAAGTGCACCGGCGGCATGGTGGTCAAGGCGGCCAAGGACGAATCCTCGCCCTACGCCGCAATGAGGGCCGCAGAGAAGGTGGCCGAGGTCGCCAAGGAGAAGGGGATAGAGGGGATCCATGTCAAGGTCAGGGCGCCTGGCGGAAACCGCTCCACCTCCCCCGGCCCTGGCGCGCAAGCGGCGATCAGGGCGCTTGCCCGTGCTGGCCTGAGGATCGGTCGCATCGAGGATGTGACCCCCATCCCGCATGACGGTACCAAGAAGAAGGGCGGGCGGCGGGGCAGAAGGGTGTAAAGAGGCGCTCCATGCACATCAAGATGCTAGAGGAGATGGAGACCAAGGCCAAGTTCCTGGTCACCGATGCCAGCCCGGAGAAGGTCAACGCCCTGCGCCGGGCGTTGATCATGGATGTCCCCAAGATGGCCATCGATGATGTGGAATTCCATCTGGGCTCCTCGGTCGATGCGGAGGGCAACGAGTACGAAAGCATGAGCCCTGTGTTCGACGAGATCGTCGCGCATCGGCTCGGCCTCGTCCCGATCCCCACCGACCTGGAGCTCTTTGAGTTCCGGGACAGGTGCTCCTGCGGAGGGGAGGGGTGCCCGAGCTGCACGATCTATTATTCCCTCGAGAAGCGGGGGCCCTGCGAGGTGTACTCCGGGGACCTGAACTGCCTTGGCGATTCCAAGTTCGCCCCTAAGGACCAGCTCATCCCCATCGTCAGGCTGGGGGAGAGGCAGGGGATCCTGGCGTATGCCATTGCGGAACTGGGGACCGGGCGCAAGCATGCCAAATGGCAGCCGACCCATGGGGTCGGGTACAAGTATTTCCCGACCGTGACCATAGACCAGTCCAAGTGCGACAATGGCGGGACGTGCATCCAAGCCTGCCCCAAGCATGTAATGGGATTCAAGGACCAGAAGGTGCAGGTCATTGATAACGACGCGTGCGTCCTCTGCGAGGACTGCGTGAAGGTATGCCGCACCGGGGCCATAGAGGTCAAGTGGTCGGAGAGCAAGTTCATCTTCGAGTTCGAGACGGACGGATCTCTGACCGCCAGAGTCGCTCTGGTGACAGCCCTGGAGGCGCTTGAGAGGACCTTCGACGAGTTCAGGGAGAAGGTGGCCTCCCTCGAGGGGTGAGCGACCCCCTTACCTTTTTTTCCTTCCCTAGAAATCGTCCAGACATAGCGGGCGCTTGCCCTTGACATCGGAGGGGGGCTCCTCGGCCGGGGCCTCGTCGGCATCGGGGTCATTGACCTGTTCCAAAGGCTCCTCCCCTCCCTCGTCGAACGCATCCAGGGTCATAGGCGGGTCGGTCGCCTCCCCGAATATGGAGGTGATCGACCTCTCGATCAGCCGAATGCGTTGCTGGGTGTACTCGGACACACCGTAGTCCCGCCCTATCCTGCTGGTGACCTCCAGGTACTTTTTGACGCTTGCCTCGTACACCGTGAGGTTCAGTTTGTTGCCGCAGTAGCAGTGCCCGATCAGGGGTACGCGCCGATAGCTCTCCCCGCACTTGGTGCACCGGAACTTCTGCCCGGAGAAGCTCTTCAGGTTTCCGATCAGGTCGGGCAGGAAGTGCTTGGTGATCACCCTGTGCACGACGTCCCCCTCGTCCACCGCCCTGATCCTCTTCGCCAGGTCCAGCTGGGCTGTCATCTTGTCCATCATGGACTCCAGGGTCTTGTAGGCGGACTCGGCCGGCCCCTCCGCGATGTCCGAGGTGTCGTGGGTGAACCCGAACCCCTCGTACTGAAGGAGCGACTTGATGCGGTCCGCCACGAGGTCCATCCTCTCCTGGACCTCCCGGGGATGGCGGAACTCCATCCCCGCCCGGTAGAGTTCCAGGGGATATTCCCATCGCACATCGATGTTCTGGGCCTCCTTGTCCACCTCATTGGGGTCCAATCGCAGCGCCAATACGAGCGGGGCGTCCATCAGCCCTCCGCGGCTGTCTGGCAGATAGGCGCGGGAGAAGTTGAGAAGGGCGTCCAGAAGCAGGACCACGCTGTCCTCGTCCCCGTCGGCGTTGCGGCGCTTCGCCGCATGGAAGAACGGATGCCCGAAGCACACGCTG
The DNA here is from genome assembly GCA_021372335.1 of Methanobacteriota archaeon. GTDB lineage: Archaea > Thermoplasmatota > Thermoplasmata > Methanomassiliicoccales > UBA472 > UBA472. The sequence continues at coordinate 11,533 of JAJFUR010000043.1, read as the reverse complement.
GCCCTGGTGAAGCCGATGATGCGACAGAGGATGCCCCCGGAGGTGTGCGGCGCCAGTCCTATCGCCAGGTGCCCGATGAGGTCCTCCCTTCGGGCGGCGTTGTAATAGCGTGGAAGCCCATAGAACCTCTCGAGGAGGTCGTCCACGAACCCGGCGACCCGCACCATGAAGTCCCCGCAGGAGATGGAGGGCACTATGTCCTGCACCTTGAGCTCGCACAGCTGCTCAGGGTCTGTGAGCGGGCGGTCGTGGACGTCGCTCTCATACCCCAGTTCGCGGGCCTTCGCCACGCTCAGCCCTATCTCCCTGGGTCGGAAATGGGTGAGTGGGACATCGGTCATATCGAAGCGGATGGTGCCATCCTTGTTCACGAAGACCTCGTGCTTCCTGCGAAGGATCCCCTTCTCCAGCGGCTCCGGCCCCATGTCCTTGGACCTCAGCTCCTTCTCGCCCTTCAGCTTTGGGAGGATGGTCCTTTCCCCCAAGGTCTCCTTGGCCTTCTCGAGTTCCCCTGCCAGATCAACGGGCACGACCTTCGACTCCCCAATGGGGACGGTGTGCCCGCCGCAGGGGCATCGATAGTAGACGCGATGCTCGCCGCAGAGCTGGCACTTCCTGATCCCCAGCTCCACCTCGATCGTGCCCTTCTCGGCCGCCTTCTCCATGAGTCGCTGCGGCCCGCCGTGCATGCCTATCGGGAATATCGTGTGGGAGGGGGCCTTCGCGCTCCGGTCCTTGGCCTTCTCGGGCCTGGCCATGCGGCAGCCTATGCGGGTCACCGAGCGGGGGTTCACCTTGACCCCCGTGCACTTGGACACCGCCTCTATGACCGACGCCCCCTCCAGAGGGGTCAGGTCCTCCACCCCGTCCTTCCCCCGGAGCCCGAGGCCTGCCAACAACGGGTCGGTATACTGATCGATGATCACTTTCCCGTCCACCACCCGATGCAGGGCGCCGAGGGTCTCCAGGGTCCTCTTTGACACCGGTTCCAACGGAATGAGGAGGGAACCGGCGGCGACCTGCCCTTCGCGCAGGATGTGCGTCCGAAGGGCCTGAAGCTCCTGTATCGAATGATCGTACCAGAACAGGTTGTGCTTGGGATGCAGGGGCACGCCGTAGCGCGCCGACATTGCCAGGGCGGAATCAAAGCTTGGGTCCTCCCATCCTTCCGGAAGCTCCCCCCCATTGGCGCTGCGGAGTTCCGCACGATGCCATTCCAGATCGTAGTCGGCGGGCATGAGAACGTGGTTGTTCTCCACGAACTCCCCGAACGGGAGGAGGATCTGGCCGACATCCACGATCTCCTTCACTCTCCCCTCATACGGCATGAGCTCCGCCACCGTGTTGGCCTGGACCAGGTCCCCGCTGTCCAGCAGCAGGATCGGTCCCTCCAGCTGATCGCATGGGGTGACCGCCCCTGCCTTCCCAGGCCTCTCGATCTTTATCTGCGTGCCTATCGCCAGAAAGCTGTCCAGGGCATACATAGTGGCGGGATTGAGGGCAATGGCCGCCAGGCCTGTGGTCCTTCCCCGGCCATAGCGGAGCCTGAGACCTCCTGGACGGGAGGGGTGCCCGATCACAGGCCGACCGGCCACGATGTCCTTCAGGTACTTGTAGTCCGGGGCCACCTTTGTATTCTCCTCCTTGCCCGTACCCCTCTTTCTTCGGAGGTACTCACTGATGAAGTCCCAGCCCTCCAGCCCCAACTTCCTCACGTGCTTCTCCAACTTGGGGGCCTTGAGGCATAGCCCCTCGGCGATGACAAGGCATACGCCTCCGCGCACGGCATTGGTCTTGATCCGGGGCAGGTTCCGGAACCCGGAGATCTCGATGTCCTCCGTCTTTTCCCCGTCCACGCACACCGGGCAATTCCGGTAGATGATCTCGATCTCCTCGTTGGAAGGCGTATACTGCAGATGCTGACACTGTTTGTAGAGGGGGATCTCCTCCTTCAGCCGTTCCACCTCGCCAGTGGTGGGCTTATACGCCCCTATACCGAACTCCCGGCGCACCACGTCGGCGATGAGCACGCTCATCGCTTGGGCCGTCCCCCCCGCTGCCCGGATAGGGCCGTTGAAGAAGACCGATAGATACTCGGTCCCGTCTGGATTGGGATTGATCTTCACCCCTGCGATGCCGACGATGGGGGCGACCAGGATCCCCTCGGTGAGGACCGAGAGGCCCACCCGGACCGCCCTTTCGATGGCCATCTCCCTCCCCTCATGGGCGGCCACCGCCTCCTTGGCCAGCTCCTTGGCGATGTAAAGCGATACCTCCTCGCGGCTCTCGATCCGCTTGGACAGCCCCCTGATGCGCTCCGCCACCCCCTCCACATGCCAATCGGAGAGCTGCTTCTCCACCCTGGCGGCCAGGTCCTCGGCCTGTGGGATCTCGACCTCCGTGCTAGGGTCAAGCCCCCTTCCTCTGGCCTCGGCGGCCAATGCGTAGCATCGCTCATTCTCTTGGAAGAGCGTTGAGAAGTATCTCCGCATCGGTCCGCTACAGGCCAGTTCTTGCAAGGGCACCCCTTGCGCTCTAGGGGGGAGACAAAATTAAAAGGTTTGCCTAGAACAACGGTTCAGCCTTCTCCAGATGTCTCACCGAATCGCGGAGCGCGGCCATCACCTCAGGGACCCCCTGCCCCGTGGCAGCGCTCATCTTCATCCTGTCCGAACCGCTGTCCAGAAGATCGACCTTGTTCTCCACCACGAGGATTGGGACGTCCGGGAACAGCCCCTTGATCGATTCCAGTAGGCGAAGCTGCCTGTCCAGGGGATAACCGCAGGTCTCGGAAGGGTCGAGGATGAACAGTATGGCATTGGCCAGGTGCTTGAGCGCGGTCACCGCCTGCATCTCAATGCGATTCCGGTCCTCCAGCTCCCGATCCAACAGCCCGGGGGTGTCGATGACCTGATAGCGGCGGTAGCCCGCTTCGTGCATTCCCACCCCTATGCCCTTGGTGGTGAAGGGATAGGCGGCCACCTCCGGTTCGGCCGAGGATACTAGCGAAAGGAATTGGCTCTTCCCGACGTTGGGGAAGCCGGCGATGACGAACGTCAGCAGCCCTTCGTCGATGTCGGGGACCTTGCGGAACTCGTTGCGCGCATATGCGAGGAACCCCAGGTCGGGGGCGACCTTGTTGACGACCGAGGATGCCCGTCCATAGAAGGCCTTGCGGGCGCTGTCCGCGCCCTGCACCGAGGAGGAGGCCATGACCTTGCTCGTATACTGCCTCTGAAGCTCCTTGACCTTGGACGCCGCCCAGTCCAGGTTGGAGAGCGCCTTCTTCAGTTGGTCGACCCCCACCGTGACCTCGATCATCTCGGCCAAGAAATCGCCGCGGTCATTGATGCTTGGGAATGCCTTCACATACCTCTCGAAGGTGGAGGAGATCACGTCCGTGGCCGAAGCGATCCGGGCCATGGACTTCCGCTTCACCAGCTCTACCTTGTCTGGCCCTTGCTTATCGATCTTGCTAACCTTGCGGAAGGCCTTGTCCAGGACCTCGTCCGACGTAAGGATGGTTGGAACGCGCTTCCTCAGGTTCTGCACGGACCCTCCCTAAGAGGAGGTGGTAAATAAAACATGGCCCCTGGGACGTTCAATTCCTGTCCTTCCAGGCGTTGCCAGGCTTGGCCAGCGAAGGCATCGTTGATGAACCGGGGAGCGTGGGGGAGGCTGAGCCCCTCTACAACGGCCAGGCGATGTTCAGCCCAAAGGGGAGGAGACGACGAATTGGAACTGCATGGGAGAGCCATTCGCCATGGAAGGACTGACCTATCGTTCCTTCCTTTTCCCCTTGGATATGAGGAACGTTCGTTCAAGAGAGGAAGGGACGGAGCGGGTTTGAGGATGGGCGAGGGGCGTCTATTCCAAATGAGAGTGCGAAAGGCCGCGTTCCTCTTCGGCACAGCCCTTTCCCCGGCGCTAATCTCCGACCGGGCCATTCCTTGCTGGACGGTCAAGGGCGCGGGAACATCTAATATAGGCGAGGAGGGGATACACAGAGGCATGGGACAGGACGACCTTGACGAGGTGATCCTTCGTTTGCTGCAGGCCAATGGGAAGATGAGCATCGAGGAGATCGCTGAGAGGGTAGGCCGCTCCCCCTCGACCGTCCGGGACCGCGTCCGTCGCATGGAGGAGGAGCGGGTGATCCTGGGCTATTCCACGATAGTGGACGAGGACAGGCTGAACATAGAGGCGGAGGCGTTGGTGCTGGCGGACATCGAGCCGGAAGCGGAGGGCAGGGCCATGGGCGCCTTGATGGCCTTGGAGGCCGTGAGCGAGGTCATGAAGGTGACCGGGGAGCCGCGTATCATGTTCCGGATCCGAGCCTCTGACCGTCATGAGCTCCTCAGGTACCTGGACCGGTACATCAGGCCGCTCGGCTTCCGCAGGATGGATGTGCGATTGGTCCTGGATCACACCGTCAGATACCCGGGGACGGTTTGAAAGGATTGGCTTAATTATTCTCATCATCTATATTCCCCGGATGCAGACCGTCACCTTGTTGGCCTTCCTGGTCTTTCTCTTCACATATGCCCTCATATCGGTGAGAAGGGTCCGCAGCGTGAGCATCGAACGGCCGGCCGCCGCGCTGTTCGGAGCGTTGCTCATGGTGCTGCTGGGAGTGGTCACGGCGGACCAGGTCGTGGAGGCCATCGACCTGGACATCATCGGGCTGCTCCTAGGGATGATGATCATCGTCTCCTGCCTTGAGATAACTGGACTCTTCGACCGGGTGGCCAGCACGATGGTGGACCGATGTGGGGATTGCTTCACCCTCCTATGGGTGAGCATGGGGATCACAGCCCTGCTCTCCGCGCTCATCCTGAACGACACGGTGGTGCTGATGTTCACCCCGATCATCGTGAAGGTGTGCCGTTCCATCGACGCCAATCCGATCCCCTACCTGGTCGGGGAGGCCTTGGCGGCGAACATAGGTTCCGTGGCCACCGGGGTGGGCAACCCGCAGAACGCTTACATTTTGATCCAGTCGGGGATATCCTTCACCGAGTTCGCCATTGCCCTGACCCCCCTTGCCGTAATGTCCCTGCTCGTGGCGGTGGCCATCGTGGCGCTGGTCTTCCGCAAGGACCTCTTCGATGAGGGACTGCGGCCCCATCCAATCGACCGCTCGCTCCTGGCGGCCGCCTCGCCCAAGGTGCGGTTCGAAATCCCCTTCTTCCTTGTGCTAGGTGTGCTCATAGCCGTGTTCATCGGTTTTCTGGCCTCCTCCTGGCTTGGCATGCCCGTTTCCCTCATCGCCTTCCTTGGGGGCTGCTTCCTTCTGTTGGCCCTCCCGTTGGTGAAGAAGGATACCGGGACGGGGCCGATCCTTCGTGGCGTGGACTGGACCCTGATTCTGTTCTTCGTAGGGCTTTTCATTCTCCTCAAGGGAGTGGAGACCTCCGGCCTGATGGCTTTGATGCTCGGGTCGTTCGAGGACATGGGCGCGGGCGTGGCCGGCGTGGCGGGCCTCACCGTGGTCTCTTCGGTGCTCTCCAATCTGATAAGCAATGTGCCCGCCGTGATGCTCCTGTCCCCTATGATTCCGGTCGGCGACGACACCCTGTGGTTGAGCCTGGCCACTTCCTCCACCTTGGCGGGGAACGCCACGATCCTGGGAGCGGCAGCCAACGTCATCGTGGTCGAGAAGGGGCTGAGCATGGGGGCGGAGGTCCGGTTCTTGGACTTCCTCAAGGCGGGGTTGCCTGTGACCCTGGTGACCTTACTGATATCGGTGCTTCTCCTGGGTCTTTGATGGTCGGAAGGCGGGCCGAGGGTTCGCCCGCGCGTCAAGGGCCGTTAGGTGAGGGGGCGGGGCATCGGCCGGTGGGATAGCGACCATGGGAGGATGGCCTCGGGCAGCCGTCCTGGTCATGGCGCCCTTTTCTTTGATGGATTGCCTGAGGGGAAGGGTGAAAGGAAAAAAAAGGTGGCCGAACAGGCCACATTTGCGCTGAGGTCAGACCTTCTTGGTGCAGAACCACCAGTCGTAGCAGTCCTTCCCCATGCTCTTCTTCCTCTCCATGGCGGTCTTATAGTCGGACGGGGGCGGAACGATGACCCTGTCCTTGAGGAAATCGTTGTTCGGCCAGTTCTCCGGGGTTGATACATGGTTCTTGTCAGCGAACTGCAGCGCCTTGACCGCCCTGAGCACCTCATCGATGCTCCTGCCTATTTCCTGAGGATAGTAGATGATCAAGCGGATGACCCCCACGGGGTCCACGATGAAGACGGCCCGGACGGTATTGCTCCCCTTGTTCGGGTGGATCATGCCCAACTGGATGGCCACGTTCCCGGTGTCGGCGATTATCGGGAAGGGGATCTTCACGTCCATGTGCTCCTCGATCCACTCCACCCACTTTATATGGGAGTGAACCTGGTCGATGGAAAGACCGATGAGCTTGGCGCCCATCTGTTCGAACTCAGCGTTCTTCTTCGCGAACCCGATGAACTCGGTCGTGCACACTGGGGTGAAGTCCGCTGGATGGCTGAACAGCACCATCCACTTGCCCGCATAGTCCTTAGGCAGCTCGATCGTACCATGGGTGGTCTTGACCACCATTTCTGGGAATCTGTCCCCGATCAAGGGCAGGCCAACCATATCATCTTCCGTGTTCTCGCACATTGATATCACTGATGCTAGTACGGAAGGGCATATTATTTAATGGTATTTCGATCGGAGAAATGGTGAAAGGACACCTTCAGCTGGCCTCGTCCGGTCCCTTTCGGCATCGTGCGTCCCTTCGTAACTCGAACCTGCCGTGCGAATATCGATGGTAAAGATAAATAGAGAGAACCCTATCGGATGCATGATGTCCCTGGCTACTGACCTATCATTGGCGTTCATCGTGATTGGGGTCCTGATGCTCCTATTGGAGATGAGCCAACCTGGCTCGTTCCTCATAGTGCCGGCCACGGTGCTCCTGGTCCTGGGAGGCATAGGGCTCATCTTCCCCGACATACTATTGACCATATGGTCCCCGATAATCGCGGTCATCATCCTCATTCCCACGACCCTGCTCACCATCAAGTTCTATCAGAAATTGGCCCCGCCTACCCCGCCGGAGACAACGGTGGCCACCTCCCTGATAGGCAAGGAAGGAGTGGTCGAGGTCGAGGTCGTACCCGGCTCCCTTAAGGGAAAGGTGCGGATAGCTAATGTAATTTGGAGCGCCACCTCAACCGCCCCCATTCCAGTGGGGAAAAGGGTGAGGGTGATCCAGAGCGAGGGCGTGCATGTGACCGTGGAAGAGATCTGAGGAGCGAAAAGGAGAGAGATCATGGCATTAAGTGTTGGAATATTTGGGCTCTTGATACTGGCGATCGTAGCGGCCATCGTCATATTGGCGAACGGCATTAAGATCGTCAGACCTTATGAGCAGGCGGTCTATATCCGCCTGGGCAAGTTCATTAGAGTATTGAACCCGGGGTTCAACTACGTCGCCCCGCTGATCAATGAGACGGTGAAGCTAGACCTGAGGACGCAGGTGTTGGACGTTCCGAGGCAGGAGGTCATCACCAAGGACAATTCCCCGGTGAACGTGGACGCTATCATCTATGTGAAGGTCATCGACCCCAAGAAGGCCTTTTTTGAGGTCACCGACTACAGGGCTGCGACGGTCTATCTGGCGCAGACCACCCTGAGGTCCATCATCGGGGACATGGAGCTCGATGAGATCCTGTCCAACCGTGAGAAGATAAACTTGAAGCTGAGGGACATCCTCGACGAGGCAACGGACCAGTGGGGCGTCAAGGTGGACGCGGTGGAGATCAGGGAGATAGACCCTGCCCCGAAGGTCAAGCAGGCCATGGAGGAGCAGACCTCCGCGGAGCGGCTGAGGCGGGCGGCGATCCTCAGAGCTGACGGGGAAAAGACCGCCGCCATCCTGAACGCCGAGGGCGAGAAGAGGTCCCGCATTCTCCAGGCGGAAGGGCTCAGGCAGGCCAAGATATTGGAGGCAGAGGGCGAAAGGCTGGCGATCATCCTGCAGAGCCAGGGTGAGTCCCAGAAGCTTAGGATCCTGAGCGTGGGCGCCAGCACGCTGGACACCAAGGCGCTCACCGTCCTCTCATTGGATGCGGTGAAGAGCCTGGGGGAGGGGCAGGCCACCAAGATCGTGCTCCCGTTCGAGGTCTCCAGGCTGGTCGAGGGCATCTCCGATTATATCGGGGCGGGCAAGCAGGTGCCGGAAAGGGAGATATCCAAACCGGAGGAGATCGAAAAGGTGGTTGGCAAGGCGGATGTCATCCTCGGGCCGATCCCCACCATGGAAGAGCTGCGTGCGGACATGAAGAAGCTCGAGGAGGACATGGCCAAGGACAAGAGGATCGCTGAGGCCATCACGTCGCAGGGCAAGCTCGCCCAACAGGCGCCCTAAACACCTTCCTTTTTTTCAATCGCCTGCCGGGCCGCCCTTTCCGGACATCACCGCGCCCGGAGTGGGGGGACCGGTCAAGGGTTTGACCTGGGGCCGTAATTCCCCCCGGTCCCTACTAACCGTCCTTGCCCATCGATCCGTCCCTTGGATACCCGGGTCTTTGACGCGGCAGTTTCAGGATGCCCGTGCACGTCCTTTGATGACCTCGAGAGCCTTATGGACCTTCGAGCCATCAACCTCTTTTCCAAGGAATGCCCTTCGATTACCCCATCATTTGGGCCCATCGCCCGGAAGGAAGGGAGCGGGGGAAGGATGGACGGGCCGGGATTTGAACCCGGGGCTTCCTGCTTGCAAAGCAGGCGATCTTCCGAGCTGATCTACCCGCCCAGTGGGGCCGCATAAAATGAGTTCGAATAAATAGGTTTCGCGCCTAGCGGCATATGGCCCCCGTGGAGGCGTCCCCGACCAACTTGCGATACTTGGCGAGGACCCCCGTTGGATGGCGGTCCACGACCTGGACCTTGGCCATGCGGTCCTCTATCTCCTTCTGGGAGACCAGCAGCTCGAGCTTGCGCCCGGGGATGTCTATGGAGATCCTGTCGCCGTTCCTCACAGCGGCGATGGGACCCCTGTCGAAGGCCTCGGGGCATACATGCCCGATACATGGCCCCCTGGTGGCGCCGGAGAACCTGCCGTCGGTGATCAACGCAACGCTGTCGGCCAGCCCCATCCCGGCAATAAGGCTTGTCGGGGATAGCATCTCGGGCATCCCCGGCCCTCCCTTCGGGCCTTCGTACCGGATCACCACGATGTCCCCTGCGCTGATCTGACGGGTTGAGATGGCTTCGATGGCCGCCTGTTCGGAATCGAAGACCTTGGCCGTCCCCACGAACCTCATCATTCCCGGGGAGACCGCGGCCTGCTTGACCACGGACCCTTTGGGAGCCAAATTGCCATAGAGGACAGCGATGCCCCCCTCGGCATGGAACGGTCGGTCCCTAGGGCGGATGACCTCCTCGTTGCGCACCGTTGCCCGGCGCGCGACCTCCTTTATGCTCATTCCGTTTACGGTCCTCTCGTCCGAAAGGAGATCCATCAGCCGATTGAGCATGGCCGACACACCTCCCGCCGCATCAAAGTCCTTCATGTAGTAGGGCCCGCTCGGCTTGATGCTGGTCAGGTGAGGGACCCGTCTGGAGATCTCATCGAAGGTGCGGAGGTCGATCTCGATCCCGAAGTCGGCCGCTATCGCCGGCAGGTGCAGGGCGGTGTTGGTGGAGCCCCCTATGGCCATGTCAAGGATGATGGCGTTGGTGAACGAGCCCTTGGTGACGACCTTACGGACTGTCAGGCCTTCCCTCACCAGTTCGACGATGCGCCTTCCTGTCGCCCGGGCCAACTCCTTCTTGCGCTGGTCGGTGGCTAGCATCGACCCGCACCCTGTGAGGCTGAGCCCGAGCGCTTCGGTAAGGCATGCCATGGTGTTGGCGGTGAACAGCCCAGAGCAGGCGCCCTCTCCGGGGCAGGCGCACCTCTCGATCTCTAGCACCTCCTCCTCGGTCATCGTCCCTGCCTTGTTAGCGCCCAGGGCTTCGAACACGCTCTGCAGGTCCAGACCGATGTCGTCCCTCCTGCCCGGTTCCATTGGCCCGCCCGTCAGGATGATGGTCGGAAGATCGAGCCTCCCGGCAGCCATGAGCATTCCGGGGGTGATCTTGTCGCAATTGGTCACCCCGACCCACCCGTCCATGCAGTGCGCTTGGAGCATGATCTCCACGCAGTCGGAGATGACATCCCTGGAGACGAGGGAATAGCGCATGCCTGCGTGGCCCATCGCCACCCCGTCGCAGACCCCCGGGACGCCGAAGGTCAGGGGAACGCCTCCTGCCTCGATCACGCCCATGCGCACCTCCTCCGCAAGCTCATTGAGATGAATGTGCCCTGGGACCACGTCGTTCCAGGAATTGGCGATCCCTATTAGGGGCTTCTCCATGTCCGAGTCGGTCAGACCGGTGGCGCGCAGAAGGCTGCGCTGCGGGGCCCGGTCCACTCCCTTCTTGATCGCATCGCTTCGCATCGGGGACCGGTATGTCCGCGCTGTTAGATTAATATCTTGTCTCAATCGTCCCCGAACTCGATCCCTTCCAGGGCAAATCGCTGCCTGAGCGCGTCAAGATAACCAGTGATGATCTCGTCCCTCTTTGACACGTCCGTCACCCAGATCTTGATGTCCACCTTCACCTTCTCCCTCTGGATGTCCTTGATGACGATACTGGGGGAGAAATAGGCCATGTCCACCTTCTTTCCAAGGTACTTCCGTACATTGGCCAGTTCGAAGATCTTTAGGATGTTCTTCCGCTCTTCCTCCCCCACATTGGGAAGGATTAGCGGGTCCTTGTCCGCCACGTCCAGCACGATGTCCTTGATGTGGTCGAAGTCCTTGAGCGAGCGCAACCAGACGGGGATGCGGAGGGCAACCACCCCGCCTCGGGAATAGTTGACGACCTTGTTATTGATCATGAAGGAGTTGGGCACATAGAGGATGCGGCCATCATCGTCCTTTAGAATGGTGTTCATGAGGTTGATGTCCTTTACCCTGCAGATGCCGGTCGCCGGTACCCCGGCCACCTCTATCCACTCATCGACCCTTACCGGCCTGACGACGGACATGAGGACCCCGGAGACGGCGTTCGACAGTACTTGTTGGGAGGCGAGGGCGACCCCTATACCGAGTACCCCCAGCGAGGCCAGGAGCGCCGCGATGTCCAGCCCTAACACCTCCCAGAAGCCGATATAGAGCCCCGCCGCCAGGACAATGTACTGGGCGAGCTTGGCGATGGCCTTGGAATAGGTCCGTGGGATGCGATAGTCCAACAACCTCCTCATGAGCATGCTGGTGCCCTTGGCCAGCAATACCGTGAGGATGGTCAAGAGGATGAAGCCCACTAGGTCTGGGATCGAGAGCCCGAAAATGGTCGGTTCAGCCATCTGCCCTTCTACATGTGCAGCCGTTTAATAAGTTTGCGCCTGGTGCCCGGCCTTCCCCCACCGATCGCCAATGGCATCGAGCAAAGACGCCATCGCCACCTGGCCAATTGGCGCGATCCGAGGAAATTCCTGAGCCTCTGCCTGTCCTCGATGGG
>JAJFUR010000042.1 GCA_021372335.1 Methanobacteriota archaeon | reverse complement strand
GATCATGATGGTCGTGCACATGATGATGGTGACGTTCGTGTCTAACCCGCCGGAGGTGGGAGCGGACATCGCCTCCGTTATCGCTTGGCCGATGATCTTGTTCGCGGTGATCGGGATGACGGTCTTCTCCTTCCTGTACTTTCACCGTTTGTACCCTGAGAAGGTCCTGAACGAAGAATAAAGAGGGAAAGGGGTTTGGGGTTCAGTTCCCCAGCATGGCCTTCAGGTCCTCGTCCACGTCGCCGATAGGCATCCAGTTGAAATTGTCGGCGATGAACTTCCAGTTGTTGGGGCTGATGAACGCCGGGGCGGTCGGTCCCACGCGGACGTTCTTGACGCCCAGAGCCAGCAGCGTGTAGACGATCGCGACAGCCTTCTGCTCGAACCAGGAGAGCACGATGCTCAGCGGCAGCTCGTTGACGCCCACGCCGAACGCTTTGGACAGCGCCAGGGCGATCTGCAGCGCCGAGTACGTGTCATTGCACTGTCCGATGTCCAATAACCGTGGAATGCCGGTGCCCTCGATGGTCCCGAACTCTCGGTCGTTGAAGCGGTATTTTCCGCAGGCCAGCGTCAGGATGACGCAGTCCTTTGGAACCTTCTCAGCCAGCTGGGTGTAGTAATCCCGGCCGGGCGTGGCGCCATCGCAGCCGCCGATCAGGAAGAAGTGCTTTATCTTGCCGGTATTGACCGCGTCGATGATCTGCGGGGCTAACGAAAGTACCGCCTTGTGGTGGAACCCGGTCATGACGTTGATGCCCTGCCTCTCGGCCAGGTCGCCGATGCGCTTGGCGTGCTCGATTATCTCCGAGTAATCGTTCCGCTCCAGGTGCTTGACGTTGTCCAGGGCGGTAATTCCAGTGGTGTACAGGCGGTCCTTGTAGCTCTCCGGGGGGATCAGAACGCAGTTGGTCGTGGCGAGAACGGGCCCCCCGAACTCCGCGAACTCGGTCCTCTGCTTCTGCCATGCCGAGCCGTAGTTGCCCACGAGGTGGGAGTGTTTCTTCAGCTTGGGGTAGCCGTGGGCCGGGAGCATCTCGCCGTGCGTGTAGACGTTGACGCCGGTGCCCTCGGTCTGTTCCAACAGCGCCTCCAGGTCCAGGAGGTCGTGGCCGGTGACCAATATCCCCGGTCCCTTCCTCACGCCGGTGAAGACGCTGGTAGGGACGGGATCGCCGAAGTGCTCGGTGTTGGCCTCCTGAAGCAGCTCCATGGCCCGATAGTTGACCATTCCGGCCTTGAGGACCATGTTCCAATGGTCCTCGGTGGAGAAGTCCACGTTGGTCAGGGTCTTGAACAGCGCCTCGTGCATGAAGGCGTCGATCTGCTCGTCCCTCTTGCCCAGGACGCGGGCATGGTAGGCGTAGGCGGCGATGCCCTTCAGCCCATAGATGAGCATTTCCTGCAGGCTCTGGACGTCCTCGGTCTTCCCGCAGACCCCACGGGTCGTGCAGGCGATCCCCTTCGCGGTCTGTTGGCACTGGTTGCAGTACATCGACATGTTCCATCCCTTGTTCCGTACAATTAAGTTATAATATATCAAGTCAGTTACTATGAATAATAATGATATTGCACAGATTCCTTATTTAAAATAGGTAAATGGATGATCTACATGCGTTTGGACGCTAAGGACAGGATCATAATCTCCATGTACGCCGAGGACCCTGATGTCTCCCAGGAGAGCATAGCCAAGAGGGTGGGCCTTTCGCAGCCGTCCGTGGCTGCCCGGATAGCCAAGCTCAAGGAGGGAGGGGCGCTGGCGAGCCAGTTTGGGATCGACCCCCTGAGGATGGGGCTCTACCTGGCCAAGGTCGATATCTCCTCCACGAGGCCAGATGAGATCCTTGGCATGTTCAGAGGATGCCCCTACTTCGCCAATGGGTTCACGATCTCGGGCAAGCACAACCTCAGCCTGCTCTTCTTCAGTGAGAGCATAGCCACCCTGGAGGCGATAGTCAACGGGCACATTCGTCCGAACCCTTCGGTCACCGAGGTGGACTTCAATGTCGTGATAACGGCGGAGCGCGATCTCATCGTGCCATCGATGATGAGCTTCGAGCGTAGCGAGCGGCCTCCCTGCGGGATAGGGCTTCAATGCCGGGACTGCCCTTCGTTCAGGTCCAGGAAGTGCATGGGATGCCCGGTTACCGGACAGTACCAAGGAACATTGTATTGATTGTTCATGGTCGGAGTGGACTAGCACGACCGACCTTGGGCATTCCCAAAAAACCGAAGAACCAGAAAAAAAGGAAATGGGAAAGGGTTTGTGCTCAAGCCTTCAGCAGGCCGAACTTGTAGTTGGTTGGACCTGCGTTCGAGGACACTATGATGAACACCTCCTTGTATCCTGAGAAACCGGCCAGGCTCTGCTCGATGGTCTCGCTGGAATCGATTAGGTTCAACTTAACCAGCCTGTATGGGAGCGAGAATTCCTCGTTGTAAAACTCCGGCGCGTAGATGATCACGGAGAAGTCCACCTCTACCGGGGGCTGCATGGATTCGAACAGGCGCACGTCGTCCCCGTTGTCGATGATAACCCCGTTCAAAGCGATGTTGTCCACGAACCATCCCTGCTCGGTGTAGGCCCAGTCGGTCATATAGCGGAAGGCCACCATGACCTCCGTTCCCACGTAGGCCGACAGGTCGAAGGCCATGTTCCCGGAGCCTGAGCCGGTGAGGCCCGGCATGTTCGCCGCGATGCTGGGATGACCTGATGGGTCGATCTCGCCTGTGGTGAGCTCGTTCCCAATGGAGGTCCAGGTCGCGCCGCCGTCGGCGGACACCTGGACGAACCCGAAGTCCCAGAAGGCTTCGATGGCGTAGTAGGTATCGAAGCTCAGGATCGCCTCGGTCTCCCCTGACAGGTCGATGGTTCCCACGATCTGCACGTCCCTCAGGTCGCTCGCCCCGGAATACCAGGCATTGCCCGAGGTCCCGATGGGGGACGCTGTCAGCTTCCAGCCTGGTTCGTAGTTGTCGTTCCCGTCGAACTTGAACTTCAGCTTGAGCATCTCCCCGACCCTGGTCCCCTGCACCTTCAGGTAATCGGTCCCGTACGGTCCGAGGAGATAGGTCCCGGTGTTGTAGCCTTCCTGCGTCCAGGTGTATTGGAAGGCGTAGGACTGGGTGACGAAGCCCATCCCCGGCTTGATCTTGTGGACGGTCAGTTCCCCCGCCTGCGCGTCGTCCAGGTCGATGGACGAATAGTTGTACCAGCCGTCGCCGAAATCATCCGAGTGTATGAGATTGGCCAATGTCCATGCCTCGTATACCCTGTCGAAGTCCCAATCGGTGAACCCTGCGGCCGCAAGGGTGCTGGTCACACCTTCCTCGCCGTTGTCCGGGTTCGCTGCCAGGGCGGACATGAAGGCCGCGCCCCCGAAGTGGTCGTTCAAGTAGATGGCGAACATGGCAGCCGCGCCATAGTCAGCGATGATATTGATATCGCCCTGGTCGCCCCATTCCGTCAGGGAGTTGTCCGGGGTGAACAGGAACTGCTCTATGTACCCCCATGGCTCGCCGTACCCGCAGAGCATCTCGGCGTACATTGAGCACCCCTCATTGATGAAAGATACCTCGTCCTCGTCCAGGTCGTCGTGCAGCAGATGCTGGTACTCATGGGCCACTGTGGACTCGTAGACGAATGGGCGCGCCACGTCGGCGCCCAGCCTGTTCAGCCAGTCATAGCTGTCTATGTGAATGACGTTCCTGTCGTAATAGGCCTCGATCGACGGGGAATAATAGCCCGCCACATAGCTGGGATAGGTCGGGTCGTAATAACTTTCGTCGACCATGTTCCAGACCATGATCATCAGCTTCCCTTCCTCATCCTCAAAGAAAGGACGGCCCCAGCTTTCGAACAAGGAGTTGGAGCCGTCGTGGAACGTTGGCGTGCCGAAGTACATCGACTCGATGGGATAGATGACGCTTTCATACTCCTCGATCAAGTATTCGATCTGCCAGTCGTAGATGGTAATCTTGCTCTCGATGTCATTGCGGGGATCTCCGGTGGGGAAGCTTAGGTCCGTTGCGACCCAGACCTCCACCAGGGAGCCTTCCCCCCTCTTCTCGAACTCGGTGAAATTAGCCGTTCCATACCCGTTGACATAGTAGAATTCCGTATCCCCGACCTCATAGACATCGGCTGACCCGGAACGGGTCGAGACGCCCGCGCTGGCGGCCATTACCTCAGCCATGTTTGGGGCCTGCGCGCGGACCTGCACCCCTATGTCCTCCCTTACCACATCGGCTATGTTTAGGTCATCATAGGGCGACGCCGTGCCAGGGACGGCGACGATCGAGAACGCGCCTAGGACCATCAGCAAAGCCAATGCTGAGCATAACAATTTTGCCTTTGTCAATCAATTCCCCCCTCATTACCCTCGCAAGGGTAGGAATTCTTATTCTCTCAAATGATAATAAAATGTTCTGATGCAATAGAGTAGTGTGGAGCACAAGAATTATTTCGCCACGATAGTTCCATCATCATGACGAAGCTGAACGATACGAAGATACGTTTCATCTGCAGGCAGATCTCCGCGGGAACGATGAGCTGCTGGCAGGTAGTGGCCTCTATGGCGTCAGCGTCAGATGGGTGCAGCAGCTGGCCCATCAGTATCGTCGGGAAGGTGAGCCCCCAAGCTCTCCAAGGGGAGG
>JAJFUR010000034.1 GCA_021372335.1 Methanobacteriota archaeon | reverse complement strand
TCGAGGCGGGCCGCCCGCCTCTCCCAGGTCATGAGCGACATCGGCTCCGTCCCCGGCAAGGTGGCCATGGTGCACCTGGCCGAGCATCAGGCGGACCGCTTCCGGAGGGCGGTGGAAGGGGTCCGGAAGGCCAACGGCCAGGAGGAGGGACGATGATCATCGCCGAGAGGAAGCCGCTGCCCGAGGTGCTTGAAATGCTGGAAGGGGCGAAGGACGTCCTGGTCCTGGGCTGCAGGGCCTGCACCGCCATCTGCCTTGCTGGAGGGGAGAGGGAGGCCGTGGAGATGCGAGAGGCGCTCTCCCTGCACTCCGAGCTCAAGGGGAAGGGGTGGAGCGTCAGCGCCCTCACCGTGGAGAGGGCATGCGAGCGGGAGTTCCTCTCTCCCATCGAAGGCCACACGGGCACCGTCGTCAGCATGGCCTGCGGGGTGGGGGCCCAGGTGGTCCAGGGGCTGTTCCCCTCGCTCCGGGTCGTCCCCGGGGTGAACACGTCCAACATGGGGGCGCCCGAGGGGATGGGCGTATTCGTGGAGAGGTGCGCGGGCTGCGGCGATTGCATCATCCATCTCACGGCCGGCATCTGTCCTTTAGCCCGCTGCGCGAAGGGCCTTCTGAACGGGCCGTGCGGGGGGAGCAAGGGCGGAAGGTGCGAGGTGTCCCCGGAGACCCCCTGCGCCTGGGAGCAGATCGTCAGGGGGCTCGAGGCGCAGGGCCGGACGGACCTGCTGGAGGCCATCATCCCCCCCAGGGACTGGCGCCCCAGCCGGAGCGGGGGCCCCAGGCGCATCGTCAACGCGGAAGCGGCGCCGGGCCCGGCCCAAAGGGAATGGAGGGGAGAGGATTGAGCGTCTCCCGGCTGCAGGGGACGCTGGACAGGGGGGCCATCGCGGTCACGGCGGAGATCGGGCCGCCGCGCTCCTGCGAGGTGGAGAGGCTGAGGGCCATGGCCCGGGCGCTCAAGGGAAGCGCGCACGCCTTCAATCTCACGGACAACCAGGCGGCGAACGTGCGCATGTCCAGCATCGCCTCGTCGGTCATCTGCCTGCAGGAGGGGCTGGAGCCGGTGATGCAGATGACGTGCCGGGACCGCAACCGCATCGCGATGCAGAGCGATGTCATCGGCGCAAGCGCCTTGGGCATAAGGAACGTGCTGTGCATAAGCGGCGACCACCAGACCTTCGGGAACCACCCCCAGGCCAAGAACGTGTACGACCTGGACTCGGTCCAGGAGCTCATGGTCCTCAGGCGCCTCCGGGAGGGGGCGAACTGGGCCGGGGAGCCCCTCGCCGAACCGCCGCAGCTCTTCCTGGGAGCGGCGGCCAACCCCTTCGCCGACCCGTTCGAGCACCGGGTGACAAGGCTGGCCAAGAAGGTCGAGGCCGGGGCCCAGTTCGTCCAGACCCAGTGCGTCCTGGACCTCGACCGGTTCCGGAGGTTCATGGCGCTCGTGGTGGAGAGGGGGCTGCACGAGCGGGTGCACATCCTCGCCGGGGCGATCCCGCTGCGCTCGCACAAGGCCGCCCTCTTCATGAGGGACAAGGTCGCCGGGATGAGCGTCCCCGACGAGGTCATCGACCGCCTTCGGCGGGCGGCCGACCCCAAGGAGGAGGGGATCAGGCTCTGCGTGGAGACGATGCAGGAACTCGTCTCGATCGAGGGCGTGCACGGCGTCCATATCACCGCCATCGCCTGGGAGGATGTGGTCCCCCGGCTCGTGCGGGAGGCCGGGCTCACCCCCTGAGCCCCTTCCAATTAGAACGTCAGGCGCCCGCGGCCGTGCCGCCCATGACGTCCTCCGAGGCCATCACCGCCACGTACCAGCACAGGGTGATGAGCATGCCGATGTCCCGATCGGCCATTCCCGCCGGGGTGATGTGCACCTCCCCGCCATGCTTGATGGGGGCCCACTCCTTCCGCGAGGAGAAGAGCCGGGTACCGTCCTTGCCGGTCACCTCATAATCGAACCCCATGATGCTCTGCCGGACGAAGCCGAACCGCTGGACGTTATTGAGGACCAGCTCGCCATTGCCCTTCCAGTCCAGGCCGAGCCTCCCGAGGTCCACCTCGGACCCCTGACGCCTGACCGTCACGAAGGGCCGCAGGAACCCTCCTCGTTTGAAGGTGTACCTCCCCTCCCGGGAGGACGATACGGCGGTGGAACCGAAGGCCTGCGGCCACTCCAGCGTGGCGTAGGTCGTCTCCCCTCCTATCAGCCGATGAAAGCGTTGGGTCCACTTCGGTTGCTCCCATCTCAGCACCGGCACGTCTATGCGCCCCAGCTCTCCGCTCATGGTCATAATATTCTCCGATGCCTTTATATGTCCTCCCCCTCACCGCATCTGACAAATACTACCAGCCCCCCTTCCAAGGACCATGAACGACGTGGCAGGGCAGTTCAAGCCGATAGACGACGAATGGCACGCCGAGGCCAGGAAGCGCTTCGCATCCCCTTTCATGGGCACGAACTACGGCCACATCCCGGTGGACCCGATGATGCTCTCCCACGCCGCGGTTGCCAGCGGCCACACCATCCGGGAGTTCTACGAGAGCCCTGAGCTGGGAGCGCACTGCGTGGCCGTCGCCATGGAGAGGTACGACCTGCTTCCCGTCACCCACTGGTACTACTCCCTTCCCTGGCTCGCCGAGCTGGGCATGGAGGTCCAGTACATGGACTGGATGCCCCCGGTGCCCAAGGCCCCCATCGTCCTCGACCCCTCCCAGGTTGAGGAGCTCCAGGTCCCGGGCAGGGAGGAGCTTCTCAGAGGCGCGACATTGGACCAGCTGTTCCGCTCCAACGATTACGTCCAGAGGCACCTGCCCAAGATGTTCTCCCCGCTCGCGATCGCCACCGACCTGACCGGGAGCGGGGCCCAGCTGGTCGGCGTGGAGAACTTCATCATGTGGACGCTGACCGAGCCTGACCTGGCCCATGCCCTGGTCCGGATCTACATGGAGACCGCGGCGGAGGGCGCGGGCCTCATCGCCGAGCGGTACGGCGAAGCGGTCATCACCACCGGCTCGGTCCTGGGCAACAACGACATCTTCTCCGATGCAATGGTCCGAGACTTCTCGGGAAGGTACATCAATGAGTTCGTGATGAAATGCTTCGAGAAGGGAGCGGGCCCCCAGGTGTTCTACCACCTGTGCGGGAACCATGAGACGGACTACAAGGTCCTGAAGGAGGCGATCGTCTGGTCCCCGATGACGATCCTTCACATAGGCTACAAGGGCAGGGAGGTGTTCCCGTCCGACCTCCTGGTCCAGGAGTTCGGGGGGTACGCCACCTGCATGGGCTCGGTCGACACCAAGCTCATGCTGCACGGCACCCCGGAAAAGGTCTACGAGCAGGCCAAACTCCAGGTCCTCCGGGGGCGCGACTGCTCCTCCGGGTACATACTGGGAACGGCGTGCGAGGTGCCGCCGTTCACCCCGCCAGAGAACATCCGCGCCCTGAACAGGGCCGCAGAGGACTTCGGGACCTACGGGACCTGGTGAGGGCTCTCGGCCATCCCTGGAGCCCTTCGGCCATGGAGGAAAAGATCGTGAAGGGACTGGCCATCACCAGCTGGATGGGATGAGCATAGGGACCGGCAGCATCCCCCCTGGGCTTGAGGTAGGGGGATGTATGGGGGTCGAGCCCCACCAGCCAGGGTCCGGGCGCGCCCCGTCCTCCTGTCAAGGCGATGGCGTCGCCATGTCACGCCCTGAGGAAATCATCGCAGTAGAGCTTCTCCGCCCTCAGCAGCTCCCCCGCCTTGACAAGGCGCATGAGTTCAGCGTCCTGCACGTCCACGATCGCAGCGCTGAGCCCCGCCCCCATCAGCATCGCCAGGAACGTCCTGTTGAGGATGCCCCGCTCCTTGGCCCCGTTGGAGACGTTGGAGAGGCCGACCACGGTGCGGGGGGCGGGGTCGTTCAGGGTCTGGAACAGCTGCATGGCCTTTATGACCTTCATCGGCTGGTCCTGGGCGGCCTTGATAGGCAGGACCAGGGGGTCTAGGTAAAGGCGATCGGGCATTATCTCATGCTCCATCGCCGTGGTGATCATGAGCATGGCCATCTCCGCCCTCGATTCCGCGTCGTTCGGCACTCCACGCTCGTCCATGGTCAGGCAGATCACGTCCGCATCGTGCTCCTTTGCCAGGGGGAAGAGCGCCTGCATCTTCCTCGCCTCGGCCGTAGTGGAATTGATGATAAGCCTGT
Source organism: Methanobacteriota archaeon (assembly GCA_021372335.1). Lineage (GTDB taxonomy): Archaea > Thermoplasmatota > Thermoplasmata > Methanomassiliicoccales > UBA472 > UBA472. The sequence goes on along the minus strand of JAJFUR010000034.1, from coordinate 8,393 downwards.
TGCGGCAGGCCTTGACGCCGGCGGTCATGGTCTTTATGCCAGGCGTGTCGATGCACAGGGGGAGGTCGGAAACCTCCTGAACGGTCCGCACGAGCCATTCCATGGCCGCCGGGCCGTCGTCCCTCCCCGGGCCGACGTTCAGGTCCAGGGCCTGGGCCCCGCACTCCATCTGGAGGACCGCATGCTGCTGGATGAACCCCTCGTCCCTTGCGTCGATGGCCCGTCCGACCGCGGCGTACAGGCCGTTTATCCGCTCGCTGATGACCAACATCTCGGTTCGGTAGGCTATCCCCGCGCACCGTTTTAAGCATTCCCGCCGGGGTCCTCAGGGATGGGACACCGAGGGGTGCGCTTCGAATTGGCCAGCCAAAGGGTGATTCCGATAGGCCATCGCTATCTTTATTACGGAACGGGCGATATATCCCTGGCAAACCATCCTTGGTGGTCTGCCTTTCCCACCGAAGGAATGCACATGGTCAGGATCGAGAGGGCGGTCATCAGCGTCTCGGACAAGGAGGGCATAGTCGACTTCTGCAAAGGACTGAGCCAGATGGGCGTGGAGCTGCTGTCCACGGGGGGCACGGCCAAGCTCCTCTCCTCCCACGGCCTCAAGGTGGTCAACATCTCTGACTATACCGGTTCGCCAGAGATGATGGACGGCAGGGTGAAGACGCTCCACCCCGCCATATTCGCCGGGCTGCTTGCCCGCAGGGACTCCGAGGAGCACATGCGCCAGCTCAGGGAGGCGGGCCTCAAGCGCATCGACATGGTGGTCGTGAACCTCTATCCCTTCCGGGAGGCGGTCCTCGACAAGGGGGGCGATCTGAACGAGGTCATCGAGAACATCGACATCGGGGGACCGTCCATGATCAGGGCAGCGGCCAAGAACTCGGCCTCGGTGGCGGTGGTCACCGACCCGAAGCGCTACCCCGCCCTGCTGGATGAGCTCAGGGCCAACGGCGGGGAGCTGTCGCAGGCCACCCTGCGTTCCCTCATGCTGGAGGCCTTCCGCCTGACCGCCTATTACGACGCGCTCATAGCCTCGCACCTCGGCTCGACCTTCGGGGACGAGGGCTTCCCAGGGACCTACTGCATGGGGCTGGAGAAGCGCCAGGACCTGAGGTACGGGGAGAACCCCCAGCAGGCCGCGGCCTTCTACGTCGACCCCTTCGCCAAGGGGGTCTGCGTCTCCCGCTCCGAGCAGCTCCACGGGAAGGAACTCTCCTACAACAACATCCTGGACCTGGAGGCGGCGCTCGAGCTGGTGAGGGAGTTCGAGAGGCCCACGGCCATCGTGATCAAGCACACCAACCCCTGCGGCGTGGCCTCCGCGGACACCATCTCCGAGGCGCTCGTCCAGGCGTACAACGTCGACCCGTTGGCCGCCTTCGGCTGCGTCATCGGCCTGAACAGGCCTGTGGACGTGCCCACGGCCACCGAGGTCTCGCAGCACTTCGTGGACTGCCTCATCGCGCCCACCTTCGAGCCGGCCGCCCTGGAGGTGCTGAGGAGGAAGAAGAACATCCGCCTCCTCCGCACCAACGCCCCCATCGCCCTGGACGAGGCGCCGGAATGGCGGATGAAGCGCATCAAGGGCGGGCTGCTCGTCCAGACGAACAGGTACGTGCCCATAACTGCGAAGGACCTCAAGGTCGTCACCGAGCGGGCGCCGACCGAGGAGGAGGTCCGCGGGCTGCTGTTCGCCAACAAGGTCTGCAAGCACGTGTGGTCCAACAGCATCATCCTGGCCAAGGGCGAGACCGTCGTGGGCATCGGCGCCGGGCAGATGTCCCGGGTGGATGCCTCCATGATCGCCGTGCACAAGGCGGGGGACAAGGCCAGGGGCAGCGTCCTGGCCTCGGACGCCTTCTTCCCCTTCCGGGACGGACTCGACACAGCGGCCGAGGCGGGGATCACCGCTGTGATCCAGCCCGGCGGTTCGATACGCGACCAGGAGGTCATCGATGCGGCGAACGAGCACGGTATCGCAATGGTCTTCACCGGCGTGAGGCTGTTCGGGCACTGACCCTACCCGGGGCGGGCGCCGTTGCCGGGACCGATGGAGCACCCGTTTGCCGGGCAGCATTCGGCCTCGACCTGGATGGTCGTATGGCCAATGCGGAAGCGCTCCGAGAGCATCCCCTCCAGCCGCCGGAGCACCGGGGCGCAGGTGCTGAGCTGCCGGTCCGCAACGACGACATGGCCGCTCAGGGCATAGACCCCGGACGAGAGCGTCCAGATGTGCAGGTCGTGCACCGAGACGACCCCCTCCACCTCCCTCATGGCCGCCTCCACCTCCCGCAGCTCGATGTGCGAGGGCACGGCCTCCAGCAGGACAGAGGCGGACTGGGCTATCAGCCTGTAGGCGCTCACCAGGATCACCACCGCGATGCCTATGCCCAGGATGGGGTCGATGGCCTGCCAATGGAGGAAGCGAATGAGCAGGGCGGCGGCGATGACACCGAAGGAGGAGAGCAGGTCGCTCATCATGTGCAGGAAGGCCCCCCGCACGTTCAGGTTCTCATGGGAGCCGTGCCTCAGTATGGCCATGCCCACCAGGTTGGCCGCCGTACCCAGGACCGCGGTCCCGAGCATCACGTCCGCCTTCACCTCCACGGGGTCGGCCAGGCGCCCGACCGCCCTGTACATCAGCAGGAGCGAGATGCCTACAAGCGCGATGCCGTTCACCAAGGCCACCAGGACCTCCGCCCTGAGGAACCCGAAGGTGTGCCTCTCGGTGGCCACGCGGCCTGCCATCAGCGCCGCCCCGAGGCTCAGTCCCAGCGCCAGGACGTCGGTGAACATGTGCCCGGCATCGCCCAGCAGGGCCAGGCTTCCGCTGATGAGCCCGCCCGCCACCTCCACCAGGGCGAAGACGAGGGTGATGGCGAGGGCGTAGGCAAGCATCTTGACCGAGCCCGCAGGGTGGTGCTCCTCCATGCGCTCCCCCAAGCCATCTCCCGCGAGATAGCCTTTCCTGTCCGGTCAAGGTTAAATAACGCGTGAACGGATTCGCAGGGGATGAGCCCCCAGGTGACGTTCCATCCCAAAGGCCGGAGCATCGATGTCCCGGAAGGCACCAGCCTGCTCGAGGCCGCAATCCTGGCCGGGGTGGAGGTCAACAGCGCCTGCGCCGGGAAGGGGGTCTGCGGGCGCTGCAAGGTCATCGTGGAAGGGGATGTCGAATCCGAGCCCAGCGCCAAGGTGACCGGTGAGGAATGGAGCACCGGCTACCGCCTGGCCTGCAGGACCAAGGTCAAGGGCGCATGCACCGTGTTCGTGCCCGAGGAGACCCAGCTGAGGCCGATGCAGATCGTGGGCGGTGGGACAGGCACGGAACTCAAGGCCTTCACCCCCGTGGTCCGGGCGGTCCTCGCAAAGCTGCGCCCCCCCTCGCTTCAGGACAACGACGGTGACCTGGAGCGCCTCCTGAAGGGGATAGGCTGCGAGCCGGGGACGGTGGAGGTGCCCTTGTCCCTTTTGAGGGAGGTCCCCCGGGCCCTCCGGGAGGGGGAATGGACCGCCACCGCCTTCCTGGACGGCGGACGGTTGGTGGACCTCCAGCCCTGGGACCGCACCTCCCGCTCCTTCGGGGCGGCCGTGGACCTGGGGACGACCACGGTGGCGCTGCAGCTCGTCGATCTCGGCACCGGGGAAATGGTCGCTCAGGTCTCCGATTACAATCGGCAGCTCATGTACGGGGAGGACGTGCTGGCCCGAATCATGTACTGCGAGGAGAACGGCGGGGAGCGCCTCAGGCGCTTGGCCGTGGACACCATCGACCACATGCTCGCCCAGGCATGCTCCTCCGGGGAGGGGTGCGAGGGGAAGGGCAGCAGGGTCTGCGCGGACGAGGTCCGGGCGATGGTCGTGGCGGGCAACACCACCATGGTCCACCTGCTCCTCGGCCTGGACCCGAGGTCCATCCGGTACGAGCCCTACGCCCCCGTCACCAACCTCCCGCCAAGCACCACCGCCGGGGAGCTGGGCGTCGCCATCAACCCCAGGGCGGCCGTGCACCTTGTGCCCGGGCGGGCCAGCTATGTCGGGGGCGACGTCGTGGCGGACGTCATCGCCAGCGGAATGGCCCGGGGCGAAGGGGTTTGCCTGCTGATCGACGTGGGCACGAACGGCGAAGTGGTGCTGGGCAACAGGGAATGGCTGCTCGCGTGCTCCGCCTCCGCCGGGCCGGCCTTCGAGGGGGGCGAGGTGCGCCACGGCATGCGGGCGGGGGAGGGGGCCATCGAGAGGGTCTCCCTGCGCGGGGGGGTGAGGTACAGCGTCATCGGCGACACGAGACCGAAGGGGCTGTGCGGCTCCGGGCTAATCGACCTTGTGGCGCAGCTGTTCCTGACCGGCGCATTGGACAAGAAGGGGCACCTCCAGCCCTCCGAGAGGGTCAGGGAGGGGGAGGACGGGAAGGAGTACGTCCTGGTCCGCTCCAGGGACGTGGAGAGGGACGGCTACGACCTGAAGGCGAACGGGATGGCCCGTTTCCCCATGGACGAGGTCGAGCGCCGCAGGGACATCACGGTCACGGAGGCGGACATCGCCAACGTCATCCGGACCAAGGCGGCCATCTATGCCGCCGCCGAGGTGCTGCTGGACACGGCGGGCCTCGCCTTCGGGGAGCTCGAGAGGGTGTACATCGCCGGAGGCTTCGGCCACCACATCGACCTCGACAACGCGGTGGCCATCGGCCTCCTGCCCGATCTCCCTAGGGAGCGCTTCACCTTCCTGGGGAACGCCTCGCTGGACGGGGCCAAGCTATACCTTCTGTCAGGGGAGATGAGGGAGGAGGCCCTGAGGGTGCACAGGGCGATGGCCTACGTCGAGCTCTCGACGGACCAGAGGTTCTTCGAACGCTTCTCCTCGGCCACATTCCTTCCGCACACCGACCTGAGGAGGTTTCCTTCAGTAAAATAGTTAGAGGACAATATCGAAGCCGCTGCCTTTGACCTTCACCCTGGGCAGGTGCCTCCGTGCCGCCTGCCCGAAGGCCATCATCGTGGCCTGGTCCGGGCTGGGGGTCGTAATGCCCGAATAGGACACATCGCTGTCGCTGGACAGGAACTGGGCGATCACCAGCTCATCCACATGACCGGCGAGGTCCTCTGCCATCCTCTCCACCGCCTCCACGGTGTACCGGCCGGGGATGAGGCGCAGGACGGCCCTTACCTTCTGTCCTTCGAGCACCGTCAGCGACCTGCGCACGTTCTCCTGCTGCTCCCTCGCTTTCTCCAGGGGGAGCGAGGTCACCACGGTCAGGAGCTGGGGGTCGTCCAGCGGCGCCTTCACCTCCAATATGTACCGGGTCACCTTGCCCTTGGTGGCTGCCAGGAACTCCGGGTCGGCCCCGGTGGTCTTCAGGATCACCTCCTTTCCCCTGCCGTGCAGGATCCGGATGAGGTCGAGGGCCTCCTTGCGGTGCATTGCCGGTTCCGCCCCACCGAGGAAAACGGAGCGTATCCCGTTGTCGGACATGGCCTGGACGACCTTGTCCAGGTCATAGTCCTTGAACTGGGCGGACGTGTGCGAGCAGTACTTGCACTGCATCGGGCAGCCGTAGAGTTCGATCGAGGCGTTCGGCCTAGTCCTGTTGATGGTGATCAGCCGCATCGTCCCCCTATTCGGCGAAAGGCCCATAATGCTTTCACATGGCCCTTGGACGGCCTAGGCTGTAGTGGCGTCCGGACCACCACCCATCTCCAGGCCGCGACCGAATTGTTTTATAACGGGAAGGACAACTCCGGAGCATGGCCTGGAACTGCGCCGCCACCGGGATCGGCTCCCTCCCGCACAAGGACCCCCAGCGGGCGATGGACCTCATCGCCTCCAGCATGCGCGAGGTCCCCTATTGGCCCCAGCTGCCGGCCCTGGGCTTCGGGGAGAACATGTACGCGCAGTTCTCAACCGCCCTGCCAGGGGTGCGGCTCGATGCGCGGAGGAACCGCATCACCGTGGACCTCCAGGCCTACGACCCCGAGGATTTCTACACCGCGGTGGTCACCGATGACGTGGAGCGCTTCGCCCCCCCTGTCGAGAACTTCAGGGGGCTGTATGCCCTGCTGGGCCGGTTCAAGGGCAAGAGGCTCGGCGCGGTCAAGGGGCAGGTCACCGGCCCGCTCAGCGCAGGGCTCCAGGTCCTGGACCAGAACGGTAAGGCCGCGATCTACGACGAAGCGTACGGGGAGATCATCCGGCGGGCGCTCAACATGCAGGCCAAGTGGCAGGCCCGGAAGCTCAGGGAGATCTCGACCCGCCCCATCATCTTCCTGGACGAGCCCTCGTTGAGCCTCATCGGCACCCCGTTCGCCTCCGTCTCCCAAAGGCAGGTGGTGGAGTGGACTGACGAGGTGCTGGATGGCGTGGACGCCATCAAGGGGCTGCACTGCTGCGGCAACACCGACTGGCCGTTGCTGCTATCGACGTCCATCGACCTGCTGAGCTTCGACGCCTACAACTACGCGCATACCATCGCCCTGTTCCCCAAGGAGGTCTCCCATTTCCTCGAGCGGGGCGGGTCCATAGCCTGGGGGCTCATCCCCAACATGGAGGACCAGCTCGCCAAGGAGACGGTGGGGACGCTGCTGAGGAGGTTCGAGGGGTACATGGACATGCTCTCCCGCAAGGGAATGGACCCGGCCCTGGTCCTGGAGCGCTCGCTCATCACCCCACAGTGCGGGCTCGGCGGGCTGGACGAGGCGAACGCGGAGAGAGCGCTGGAACTGCTGACCGGCACCGTCGAGGCCATTCGGGAGCGCTACCGGCTGGGGGACATGGAATGAGCCCCCTGGTGGCCGTGGCCGGCAAGGGGGGCGTGGGCAAGAGCACCATCGCCGCCCTGCTCGTGAGGGTCCTTTCCGAAGGGGGCGCGGTCCTTGCGGTCGACGCGGACCCCAACAGCAACCTCGCGCAGAGGCTGGGGGTCGAGGTCTCAGGGACGGTGGGGCAGCTCCGGGAGGGGCTGCTCTCCACGCATGGGCAGCCTCCCAGGGACATGAGCAAGCAGGAGTACCTGAGGCTCAAGCTCCGGGAGATGCTGGTGGAGGGCGACGGCTTCGACCTGCTCACGATGGGCCGGCCCGAGGGCCCCGGCTGCTATTGCTACGTGAACAACCTCCTCCGCGTGCTCGTGGACCAGCTCATGGACTCCCATCGCTATGTCGTAATCGACAACGAGGCGGGGATGGAGCACCTCTCCAGGCGCACCGCCAGGAGCATGGACGTATTGCTGCTGGTCTCGGACCCGACCCCGGTGGGGGCGGCCACCGCCGGACGCCTGGCGGAGCTCGCGGATGAGCTGGAGCTGAAGGTCGGGAGAAAGGTCCTGCTCATGAACGAAGTGCGCGAGGGCCAGGAGGAAAGGGCGGAGGCGCTGGCCGAGGGCACCGGCCTGGAGCACTACCTTCTCCACGAGGACGAGAGGGTGAGGGAAGGGGCATACGCCGGGGCGCCGCTCAAAGGGGACGAGGCCCTGGCAAGGGAGCTGAGGGAGATCATCCCTCGCCTCTTCCCTTCCGATAGGCGAAGATGAGGGTGCCGACAGCCAGGACCAATATCGTCCCCATAACCATCACGGGATACGCGTCGCCCGGGGGAGGGACGGCCACGATCGGGCTGAGCTCCCCCTCCCCCTCGGTGGTGTTGGCGCTTATGGCGTAGTAGTACGTCCATCCGCGCACGACCTCGAGGTCGTACCCGGCGGTGTAGTTGCCGTCCACCGAGCCGTAGAACGTCAGGTTCCCCGGGTCCGTCCCGCGGTAGACGTTGTAATGAAGGACCGTAACGTTCCCGGGCGGGGGGTCCCAGGAGAGGAATATCCTGGCGCCGTCGCGTTCGGCGGAGAGGGTCGGCGAGGCCGGGGCCGCCTCGCTCGACGGGAGCGCGACGGCGCTCAAGACCACGAGCAAGGCCATCAGAAGGGCTGCGGGGCGCCTCACGGCCGTCCATCGCCCCCTGCGATATAAATGGTTTCTAGGTCCGTGGCCACGGCGCGGTCGGTGGGATGGCCTACGACAAACGGTAGAGAAGTGAAGAAAGAAGGTCGTCGAAGGGCCCCGGGGACGGGGCCCTTCAACAGAAAAATGGTTTGGGGGGCGCCTCATTCGAAGTGCACGTCCTCCGGGTCCGGAACGCTATCGTCGTCCAGGTCGGGCTCGAAGCACTCGAACGTCATTACCTCCGACCATCCGCCCCCGGAGGCGAACGAGTGGGAGCTGCCGGAGTAGGCGCTGCCGAGGGTGCCCGTGTACGTGACCTCCTCCCAGATCTCCTGGCCCGTGGCCTCGACGTAGAGCACCAGGTAGGAAATGGTGACGGTCCAAGTGATGAGCTGGTCCTCTTCATCGTCGTCATCATGGTCCGCGTAGTAGTGGACGGCGATCTGGTAC
>JAJFUR010000031.1 GCA_021372335.1 Methanobacteriota archaeon | reverse complement strand
ATGGCGTTGCTCCCCCCTCCCACGCAGGCCACGAGCAGGTCCGGGAGCCGGCCCTCCGCTTCCAGCAACTGCGCCCTGATCTCCCGGCCGATGACGCTCTGGAAGTCCCGCACCATGGTGGGGTAGGGATGGGGCCCGGCGGCCGTGCCCATCAGGTAATGGGTGCTCTCGACGCTCCCCGCCCAATCGCGCAGCGCCTCGTTTATAGCATCCTTGAGCAGCCGGGAGCCGGACCGCACCTCGTGCACCTTGGCCCCCAGGAGTTCCATGCGGAAGACGTTCATGCGTTGCCTTGCCACGTCCCGCTCGCCCATGTACACCTCTGCCCGGAGGCCGAGCACGGCGGCGGCCATGGCGGTGGCCACCCCGTGCTGCCCCGCCCCCGTCTCCGCGATGAGCCGCTCCTTCCCCATGCGCCTGGCCAGGAGCGCCTGCCCCATCACGTTGTTGAACTTGTGCGCCCCGCCGTGGCAGAGGTCCTCCCGCTTCAGGTAGACCTTCGCCCCGCCGCACATCTCCGTGAGGCGCCGGGCGAAGTAAAGGGGGGTCTCCCTCCCTCCGTAATGCCGGTTGTAATCATTCAGCTCCTCCCTGAAGGCCGGGTCCGCCATGGCGTTCGCGTATTCCCTCTCCAGCTCCATCAGGGCGGGCACCAGGACCTCTGGCACGTACTGCCCTCCGTACTCCCCGAACCGGGCGTTCATTCCAATGCACCTCTCATCGCTGCGATCAGCTCTCTCACCTTCTCGGGGTCCTTGCCCCCCTCCCCGCTCACTCCGCTGGAAACGTCCAGCGCATAGGGCCGCACCGTCCTTATGGCCAGGGCGGCGTTCTCAGGCCCCAGGCCCCCGGCCAGGACCACCGGGAACGGCGCCAGGGCCTCGCGCACCTCCCTGCTCCTGGCCCAGTCGTGCGGTCTCCCGTTCCCCCCCGCCCGCGGGCCGGGGGAGTCCAGCACCAGGGCCTCAATGCCCTCCAGGGACGGCGGCCCGACGGTCCCGGGGCCAATGGCCATCATTCCCCACACCGGCACCCCGAGGTCCCCGGCGGCCCTGAGGGCCTCTGGGTACTGGGGGGTGTGCAGCTGAAGCACGTCCGGGTCCAGCGCCCGCACCAGCGCGCGCAGCCTCTCGGGCCGGGCCTCCGTGGTCACCGCCACCCGCCGCGGGCTGCAGCTGGACATCAGGGCGGCCGCCTCCCTCATATCCAGCTCGTTGGGGGAATCGGCCATGACCACGAACCCGAGGTAGTCCGCCGCACGGCACCGCTCCAGGTCCTCGAGGGACCGCATCCCGCAGACCTTGAGCCTGGTCATCGGCCCACCCGGAGTGCTCGCAGCCGGTCGCGGGGGCAGGGCGCCGTGCTTAGGGCGGAGCCGACGAGCACACCCGAGGCCCCCAGGTCCCTCGCCCTGCGCACGTCCTCCGCGCTGGCCATCAGGCTCATCGCGAGCGAGGGGCGGCCGTCCGCCCTCAGGGCGCCCAACGCCTCCTCCAGCAGGTCCGGCCCCGGCCGGAAGGTGCGGAGGTCGCGGCGGTTGTACCCAAGGATATCGGCCTCGGAGGCGCGCGCCGCTTCGACCTCCTGAAGATCGGACGCCTCCAAGACGACCTCCAGGCCAAGCCCATGAGCGTGGGAGATCAGCCCATCCCTTCCGAAGGCCATTCCCCGGTCGAAGGCCCCTTCGATGAGCAGGACCGCCGACGCCCCGGCCCGCGCCGCGGCCTCCACCTGCCGGTCGTCGACCACGAAGTCCTTCATCAGCACGGGCAGCCCTGTCCTGACCGCCATCTCCAGATAGCGCAGGGACCCGCGGAAGTACCGGGGCTCCGTCAGCACCGAGAGCGCCGCGGCCCCGCCGAGACGGAAGTCCTCGATCAGCTCCTCCGCCAGGTGCGCGCTCAGCCTGCCTCCGGTGGGCGAGGCGAGCTTCACCTCCGCCACTATCGGGTAGTCGGAGGGGTCGCGCAGGGCCGCGGCCATTGACGGGCGTTCCCTCTTGCCCGAGGCCCTCGTGTCCGAGTAGTAGCCGCACTCCACGAGTTCCCTGGCGTTCGCCACCAGCGATGCCAGGCGGTCCTCCGGTCCGCTCAACATCCAGCCGCCCCCTTGCTGGCCGCCAGGTACTCCCTCATCTTCTCATAGGCCTTCCCGCTGTCGATCGCCCTCTCGGCCATGGCCACTCCCGACTGGAGGCTCGGTGCCTTTCCCGAGACGAACAGAGCGCAGCCCGAGTTGATGAGCACGGCGTCCCGTCGCGCCCCCTTCCTGCCCCGGAGCACCTCGTAGCAGCACCGGGCCGCGGAATTGGGGCTCAGCTCGGAGACGGAGGCCGGGTCGCAGGGCCGGAAGCCGAGCTCCTCCGGTGTGATCTCGTACCTCTCCACGCTCCCTTCCCTAAGCTCCGCCACCAGGGTGGGCCCGCAGGGGGAGACCTCGTCCATCCCTGGCCGACCGTGCACCACCATCGCCCGCTCCACCCCCAGCTCGGCGAGCACCGGGGGGACGACCTCCAGGAGATCGAGGGAGCCCACGCCCATCAGGTGCCTCCTCCTTCCCAGGACGGGGTTCATCAGGGGTCCCATCATGTTGAAGATGGTCCGTTCGGCCGCCAGCCGGCGCGCCTTGGCGGCGGTGCGCATGCTGGGATGGTAGGCGGGGGCGAACAGGAAGGTGAGGTCGATCTCGTCCAGCATCCTTGCCGCGACCTCCGGGGAGGGGGCGATGTCCGCCCCCATCGCCTCCAGCAGGTCCGCGCTGCCGCACCGCCCTATGGACGAGCGGTTGCCGTGCTTGGCCACCGGGAAGCCCGCCGCCGCCACCACGAAGGAGCTGATGGTGCTTATGTTGAAGGTCCGCACCGCCGCCCCTCCTGTGCCGCACAGGTCCATGACCACCGGGTGCCTGGTCCGGACGCGCTTGCTCTGGGGATAGAACACGGAGAGCATGCCCAGGAGGTCCTCGGGGCCCTCGCCCCGGGCCCGCATGGAGAGCAGGCGGTCCGCGATGGCCCGGTCCGACATCCGCCCCTCGATGATCTCGCACGCGAACGCGCGGGCCTGCACGGTCCGTTCCGCCTCGCTCACTCCCCCACCCCCAGGGAGGCCACGAAGTTGTCCACGATCCCTTGCCCATGCTCGGTGAGCACCGATTCCGGGTGGAACTGCACGCCCTCGATGGGGTAGGCGAGATGGCGGAGCCCCATTACCGTACCGTCCGCGGCGCGGGCGGTGACGACCATGCAGGCGGGAAGGACGTCGAGGACGCACAGGGAATGGTACCTCCCGACGAGCATGGGGGACGGCAATCCCTTGAACACCCCCCTCCCGTCATGGTGGATCGGGGTGGCCTTCCCGTGCAGGGGCTCGGGCGCCCGCCCCACCCTGCCGCCGAAGGCCTGCGCTATGCCCTGGTGCCCCAGGCACACCCCCAGTGTGGGGACGGAGGGGGAAACGGTCCTCAGCATTTCGAGGCATGCGCCGAAGTCCGTTCCGTTCGCGGGATGGCCCGGCCCCGGGGAGACCACGATCCCCTGGAAGCGGTCCCGGAGCGATCCCAGGTCCAGATGGTCGTTGCGGACCACGACCGGCTCCGCGCCTGCCCGGGCAAGGCAATGGGCGAGGTTGTGCACGAACGAATCGTAATTGTCCACGACCAGCACCCTCGGCCTCATGGTCCCGCCCCCTCGGCCAGGCCTAGGGCGCTGTGCAGGGCGGCCAGCTTCCCCTGGCATTCCTGGTATTCCCTCTCCGGGACGGAATCGAGCACAATCCCGGCGCCGGCCTGCAGCACCATCCGGTCGCCGTTGACGAAGGCGGAGCGGATGGAGATGGCGGTGTCAAGGTCCCCGCTGTCTGAAACATAGCCGACCGCGCCCGCGTACGGCCCCCTCCCTCTCTCCTCCAGCATCTCGATGAGGCGCATCGCCCGATGTTTGGGCGCCCCGCTCACCGTTCCCGCCGGGAACACCGCCGCCAGCGCGTCCAGCGCATCGCGGTCCTCCCGAAGGATGCCGCGCACCCTGGAGACCATGTGCTGCACGTGGCTGTACTCCTCCACCCTCATCAGGTCGGCCACCTCGACGCTCCCAAACTCGCACACCTTCCCCAGGTCGTTGCGGGCGAGGTCCACCAGCATCATGTGCTCGGCCCTCTCCTTCTGATCGGTCAGCATCGAACTGCGGTTGCGCATCCTGTCCCTAAGGTCCGTGCCGAGGGGACGGGTGCCTGCGATCGGGAACGTCACCGCCTCCCGGTCGCGCACAGTGACCAGCGTCTCGGGGCTTGAGCCGAGCACCTTGCGCTCCCCGAAGTCCAGATAGAACATGTAGGGCGACGGATTTATGGCTCGTAGGCGCAGGTACATCCGGAAGGGGTCGCCGGAGAAGCGGCGCTCCTCGTGCCCTGAAAGGACCGTCTGCAGCACCTCCCCCTCCGATATCCGTCGATGCAGGTCCTCGACCCCCGCTTCGTAGCTCTCCCTGGACGTGGCCGATAGTATTTCGCCCGCTTGAAAGTCCCCTACCTCCCCTTCCTGCTCCAGAAGGGGCAGCGTCCCCGCCTCATCGCGGGGATGGAAATGGTAGACCTTGAAGGCCGAATGGTCGTAGATCAGGCCGCTATCGTATTCCCCCAGCTCATAGGCGGGAAACCCGCCCCTCCGCACCCTCAGCCCCTCCTCGATCCCGGTGACCAGATGATAGGAGAAATACCCGACGAGCCCGCCCATGAATGGGAACGGGGAGCGCGGGCGGACCCGGGGGACCATCCGTCGCCGGACCATATCTAGGCCTTCCCGCCCATCCTCCGCCCTGAGGACGGAGACGGGCGCGGCCCCGAGGAACGAGTAGGCCACGGTCCTCGAGGCCCCTTCCGCGCTCTCCAGCAAGAAGGTGGGCTCGCCCGCCGCCCGCAGTCGGAGATAGGCCTCCGCGGGACTGAGCCGGAGGGGAACCTCCTCGTACACGATCTCCGATGTTCCGGTCATTGTATTTCATGCACATTAGTGAACATATATAAGCATTATTGATTATTATAATACATAAATGAATCTATAATAGCCTCGACCACCCCGAAACTGCGGGCGACCCCGACCCGTACAGAGCGGAGGCTCCAGGACAGTTCAGGCCTGCCCTGGCGCCGGTTGGAACGAGGACGGTCCTTCCGTGGCGACAGGCGAACGGAGGAGGGCAGGCCCGGCCGCCTTCCCGGACCGTCGCCCGTTCAAGGGGGAGCCCCGAGAGGCTGTCAGCATCCCAAAAAAAAAGGTATGGGCTGGAAAAGGACAAACGATAAGACAGTCCGGAGCGTTGGAGGGAGGGATGGCAATCAAAGTGGTGGCGTTCAATGGAAGCCCCCGGGCCAATGGCAACACCCATCAGGCCCTGCAGGTGGTGCTCGACGAGCTGGCCAGGGAAGGCATCGGGACGGAGCTGATCGACATCGGCCGCGAGGATATCAAGCCCTGCCGGGCGTGCGGCTCCTGCGGAAAGAACAGGGACGGGAGATGCGTGATCACCGAGGACCGGATGAACGAGCACATCCAGAGGATCATGGAAGCCCAGGGGGTCATCATCGGCTCCCCTGTGTACTTCGGGAACATGACCGCGCAGACGAAGGCGTTCGCGGACCGCGCCTTCTACGTCGCCAAGGGCAATGGCGACATGTTCCGCCGCAAGGTCGGGGCGGCGGTGGCTGTGAACCGGCGCGCCGGGGCCTTGGACACGTTCGATGAGATAAACAAGCTCTTCCTCATCAGCCAGATGATCGTGCCTGGCAGCAGCTATTGGAACACGGTCACCGCCCTCAAGCCCGGCGACCTGGCCAAGGACGAGGAGGGCCTCCGGACCCTGCACACCCTCGGGCAGAACATGGCCTGGCTCCTGAAGAGGCTGGAATGAGATGTCGGACCTGGGGCTGGTGCACGTCTACACCGGGAACGGCAAGGGGAAGACGACGGCCGCCCTGGGCATGTGCGTCCGGGCGGTGGGGCACGGGCTCCGCGCGTTGGTGGTGCAGTTCATGAAGACGGGGGGCGCCTACGGGGAAGGATTCCTGGACATCCCCGGGCTGTGCGTCGTGCCCTCGGGGCACAGCTGCCTGGTGTTCTCGAAGGAGATCACCCAGCAGGACAGGGACATGGCGGCCGAGGGGCTTGCGACGGCGGCGGAGGCGATGCGGGCCAGGGGGTATGACATCGTCGTACTGGACGAGGTCAACGTGGCCATCAAGCTCGGGCTCCTGGACGCACGGGACGTGGTCGAGGCGGTCCGCTCCCGAGCTGCGGGAGTGGAGGTCGTGCTCACCGGCCGCTACGCCCCACCGGAGATATTGGACATCGCCGACTACATCACCGAGATGAGGGAGGTCAGGCATCCCTATCAGCGGGGCGTGCTCTCCCGGAAGGGTGTGGACCGCTGAGGGCGGAAGGCGCCTGAGCGCGCTGAAGGTCCCCTGGACCCAAGGTGAGCAGGGGCCTCAGAACAGCTCGTCCAGCTCCTTCATCGTCAGGCGCAGCTGGATGACGTCGCCCACCACGGCCACGAGGTCCGTGGAGACGTTGATGATGGTGGGCTTGAACAGCTTCCGCTTAATATGAAGCTCCTTGGCCGCATCCTTGCTCACATTGACCAGGATGTGCAACACCGTCCACTTCGTCGTATCTATCGTGCTGCCGTAAAGGACCCCGAGCTCGCGCCCGTCCTTGCTGATGACCCTCTTCCTCTCCACACTGCTGAGCTCCATGATGGACTCCCCTTACGGCATCTCCATGAGCGGAGATAAGCGTTTGCTAATATGCGCTCGATGAGACCTAGGGTCCGCCATACCGAAGGGGAACGGTCATGGAGCAGAGGGCGGCCCCAGGCCATGGCTGGGGCGTGAGCAGGCTCCGCCCCTCCTGTCGAACCCTTGGAACGACGCAGAAGCCTTTAATGGCGCGCCTGTCGATTACAGCATCCGATGGCAGGGTCCTGGGAGGAGGAGTACCGGTCCAAGCTCCTCCCCGCCGAGGAGGCGGTGCTCATGATAGGCCCGGGAAGGACGGTCTTCCTCGGCACGGCGTGCGGGGAGCCGCAGGCGCTAGTGCGAGCGTTGCTCTCCAAGTCCTACGCCATGATCGACAACGAGATCCTTCAGACGCTGTCGGTCGGTCAGACGTTCTACGCCGAGGAGCAGTTCCGCGACCATTTCCGGCTGAACACCTTCTTCATCGGCCCCCGGGTCCAGGCGGCGGTCAACGAGGGCAAGGCCGATTACACCCCGGTCAACCTCTCCGATATAGGGCGGCTGTTCTCTAGCGGCCTCAAACCGGTGGACGTGGCGCTCATTCAGGTCGCCCCGCCGGACCAGGAAGGATACTGCAACCTCGGGATCTCCGTGGACGTCACGCTGTCCGCGGCCATGAACGCGGACATCGTGATCGCCGAGGTGAACCCGAACATGCCACGGCTGGGCGGGGAAAGCCGGCTGCACATCAGGGAGATCGACCACGTGGTGGAGAGCGATCTGCCCCTGCTCGAATGCAGGGGCGAGGGGGAGGTGGCCCGGGAGACCCCCCGCATCGGCAGGTACGTGGCGGACCTCGTCCCGGACGGGGCGACCATCCAGATCGGGTACGGCAGCATCCCGGACGCCATTCTGCCGTTCCTGGAGGAGAAGAGGGACCTCGGGGTCCACACCGAGATGTTCTCGGACGGGCTCATCGACCTGGTGGAGAAGAAGGTCATAACCGGCAGGAGGAAGGGCTTCCACGAGGGGAAGGTCGTCTCCTCCTTCTGCATGGGGACCAGGCGCCTCTACGACTACATCGACGGGAACGAGATGTTCGAGATGTACCCCTCGGCGTACACGAACGACCCATGCGTCATCGCCAGGAACAGGAACATGATCGCCATCAACTCCGCCCTCGAGGTGGACCTCACAGGCCAGGTCTGCTCCGACCAGATCGGCGACCGCTTCTATTCGGGCATAGGGGGGCAGGCCGACTTCACCCGGGGGGCGGCCCACTCCCCCGGCGGGAAGGCCATCATCGCCCTGCCGGCCACCGCTCAGCATTACACCGTGTCCCGCATAGTCCCCACCCTCTCCACCGGGGGCGGGGTGACCACCAGCAGGGGGGACGTGCAGTTCGTCGTCACCGAGTTCGGGGTGGCTGACCTCCGGGGAAAGAGCATCATGGAGCGGGCCCTCGCCCTCATCGGCATCGCCCACCCCCGCTTCCGCGCCGAGCTGTTGATGCACGCCAAGTCGCTCCACTACGTCTACCAGGATCAGATGGAGGCCGGGTACGTCGGCGTGTACCCGGAGCAGTATGAGACGGTGAAGGTGATCGCGGACAGGGAGATGTACTTCCGGCCAGCGAAGCCTACGGACGAGCCGCTGCTCAAGGAAATGTTCTATTCCCTTTCCAAGGACACCGTGTACAACAGGTTCATGGGGCTGAAGCGCAGCATGCCCCATCGGGAGCTGCAGCGCATCGTGAACATCGACTACGATACGCGGATGACCATCTGCGGCTTCGTGAACGAGGACGGCGTCTGGGAGATGACGTCCTTCGCCATGTACGATCTGGACAAGGCGACGAACACCGCCGAGATCTCCTTCGCCGTCAGGGACAAATGGCAGAACAAGCGCATCGGGACCTTCCTCATGGACATGATGATCGGCATCGCCAGGGACCGCAAGATCAAGGCGTTCACCGCGGAACTCCTCGCCGAGAACATGCGTATGCTCGACCTCTTCTACCGCACCGGGCTCAAGGTGGAGACCCGGCTGATCGAGGACACCTATCTGGTCACCATAGACCTATGGTCGAAGTGAGCCGCAGTCCGGACAGCCCGGGCTCCGCTGGAAGACGACCTCGTCCACCTGCCCGCTCCCCAT
>JAJFUR010000026.1 GCA_021372335.1 Methanobacteriota archaeon | reverse complement strand
GCGGCGATGGCCGCCGAGCTCGAGGTGACGGTGGTCGAGGAGCATCCCAGGATAGGGGAGCCTGTGCAGTGCGCCGGCCTCGTCACCCCGAGGGTGGTGGAGATGGCCTCCGCCCCCGATGCCGTCCTCAACCGCATCGACGGGGCGTACGTTCATTTCCCCGGCGGGCGGACCCTAGAGCTCCAGGGGAACGAGATGAAAGCGGTGGTGGTGGACCGCGGCGCCCTCGACAGGCGCTGCGCGTCCTTGGCCGAGAGGGCGGGCGCGGAGGTCTGGACGGGGGCGAAGTGCGGGGCGGTGGAGCGGACGGGCGACGGTATCAGGGCGTGCTTCGATGGGGAGGACATGGAATGCAGGGCGCTCCTGGCCGCCGATGGCTATCGCTCAGGCACGGCCAGGGCCCTGGGGCTCGGTCCCACCCGGGAGATGGTCCGGGGGGTGGAGATGGACCTCGATGTCCGGGCGGAGGACCAGCGCAAGGTGCGGGTGTTCCTCGGGAGGGCCGTCGCCCCGGGCTTCTTCGCCTGGGCGATCCCCTGCGGGGCCATGATCAGGGTCGGTCTATGTGTGTCCGAGGGGAACGGCCCGCCGAGCGCTTACCTCCGCCCTCTCCTGGCCACGCTGGGCTTGTCCGAGGCGGAGAGAGTGAGGGCGTATTCTGGGGCCATTCCCCTGGGGCATATCGCCCGGACGTACGCCGACCGGGCGCTGGTCGCAGGGGACGCGGCCGGCATGGCCAAGCCGATCAGCGGCGGCGGCCTCTTCACAGGCATGACCGCCGGCCGGCTGGCCGCGGAGACTTTCCTGGAGGCGTTCCGAGGGAACGACCTCACGGCCAGGACGCTCTCCTCCTATGAGGGGAGGTGGAAGGCGGCCTTCGGGAGCGAGCTGCGCAACTCCTATCTTGTGCGAAGGGCGTTCGTGCGCATGAGCGATCGGGAGCTGGACTGGGTGGGGGCCCAGCTGGACACGGAGAGGGCAAAGGAGGTGCTGGCCACGGGGGACATCGACTTCCCCACGGCCCTGGCCCCGGGGCTCCTGCGGGCCTGCCCCTCCCTCATGGCCCTCGCCCCGGGGCTCCTGCTCCGCCTTCTGAGGAGGTGAGGCATGAGGGCCCTGAAGGTGCCCAAGCTGGAGGCGGACGCCGTCAAGGACCGCCTCAACCGCCTCGGTCAACTGGACCTGGGGAGGAGGCCGGGCAGGCAGGGGGGCTCGGTGCTTTTGCCGGTAACGGGGGAGGGACCCTTCCCCCCGTATCCGTTGGTGGACGTCGAGCTGGAGCCGCAGGACCGTCACCGTCCTCCGCAGGAGAGGATCGCTGAGCGCCTGGACCTCCCCGGGGAGCTGAAGGAACTGCTGCCGAACAAGTATGAGCGCCTCGGCCACGTCCTCGTCCTCAGGCTCCCCGGGCCCCTGCTCCCGTACCGTCATGCCATAGCGGAGGCGTACGCCCATGTGCTCAAGGCGAGGACGGTGCTCCTCGAGCGGGGGACCATCCACGGCGTGGAGCGCCGGCCGGACATGGAGCTCCTCTACGGCACGGAGACGGAGACCGTCCATCTGGAGGCGGGCATAAGGTACGCATTGGACCCCGCCCGGGTCATGTTCTCCTCGGGCAACTTCGACGAGAAGCGGCGCATGGCCTCCCTGGACTGCCGGGGGGAGACCGTGGTGGACATGTTCGCCGGCATCGGCTATTTCACCCTTCCCCTAGCGGTGCAGGCCAGGGCGGACCGGGTGATCGCCTGCGAGATCAATCCGGAGGCGGTGCGCTTCCTTCGCAGGAACCTGCGGCTGAACGGGGTGGAGGACGGGGTGACCGTCTTCGAGGGGGACAACCGGGACCTCCCGGGCGAGGGGTTCGCGGACCGGGTGGTGATGGGGTACGTGAACGTGACGTGGCAGTTCCTGCCCAAGGCCTTCTCGCTGGTAAGGAGGGGTGGCATACTCCACTATCACGACACATGCTCCATCGACCGCATCCCAGAAGGGTTGCTGGCGAGGGTGCGCGAGGGCAGCGGCGGCCGTCCCTACGAGGTGCTGGGCATAAGGGAGGTCAAGGCCTACGCCCCCTCCATCTCCCACATGGTCGTGGACATCAGGGCGCTCTGAGCGCAACTTCCCCGGAGCCGGACTCGGCCAATAGGGCCGAGAGCGCCTCATGGTACCCCTCGCCGGTGGAGGAGAGCATTCGCGACGCGTGCCGGGCAAGGTGCTCCCCGGACTCCCTCTCCTCCTTGTTGAACTGCCATCCCCGGGACTGCGCCTCCCCCACAGCCGTCAAGAAGGCGTAGCAGACCGCCCTGTGCGTGTGCTCCTTTTCGGTGCGCTCCACAAGCCGGAGCATCGCGGCGGTCCCCTCGATCCGGTAGGCCTTGGCAAGGGAGTCGGCCAGCTGCCCCACCGGGCCAAGCCCCGAGTAGGCGGGGAGGTTTCCCAGTACCTCCCTCTCCCTGACCAGCCTATCCGCCTCCGAGAGCATCTGGCCCGGGGTGAGCTCCCTCATCCCCAGGACCCTTTGTGCGATTCCCTCGTCCGAAACGGCGGTAAGCATCGTTCGGGCGTGGGCCTCCCACAGCTCCCCGATGACCTTCCCCGCCTGGTTCTGCTCGGTGACGATGGGGATGCCAAGGGACAGGACAGCCCGCAGGGCGGTCCGCTCCAGGTCGGTCCCCTTCAGGGCCCCCAGGAAGGCCTCCCCGTCCTTGCCGTAGCATTCCTGGCCCAGGACGTACACCTGGCCCCGTGAGCGCATCCATTCGCCCTTGGCCTTGATATGGGCAGTGATGAGGCCGGCATCGTCAAGGTCCCCCTCCAGATATTCCCTGACCAGGGACGCCGGGGTGGGGAACTCCCCTTGGCATTCAGGTCGGGCCCCTCCGTACCTGTGGTCCACGCTGACCCTCAGGTCATCGTAGGGGTCGGGGGCGGCCACCCGGGCCATTAGGTGCTGGGCGGTGTTGACGCCCGCACCGCACTCTGCGCAGACCCTGATCTCGACGTTGGCCGAGAGCCATTGGATGCGGACGGCCGGCCTGTCCCCATGCCCGCATCCGCTGCCCTCCAGCCGATAGGGGAGGTTGGCCAGGACCTCTTTGACGTAGGCCTCGGGGGCCTTCGGCCCCGAGACGGAGGCGAAGAGACCCCCCTCCGTCGAATAGATGTGCAGGCGGGCCTCCCGGGCCATGTCCCAGTACGCCAGAAGCCGGAGGTCCGGGTCGTCGAAGTGCTGCAGGCCTATGAGCTTCTCCTTGTCCACCGTGCCCCGGATGGCGAAGGAGACGGGGCCGATCGGCAGGTTGGCGGTGGTGAGATAGGGGAGCTTTCCGGAGGCGGCGAGGGAGATCGCCGCCGCATATGCCCTTACGAACTGGTCCCCCTTGCTGGCGAGCTTGATGAGCCTTTCCGGGTCGTCCCTGTATCTAAGCACCTTTGCGATGCCCTTCTCGATGTGGGCGAACGGGGACCTCCGTCCCTCCTCCAGGAGGACCGGGATAACGAGCGACGGGTCATCGGCTAGCCTCTGGGATGTTGCCAGCATCTCCTTTTCCATGTTCTTGGGCGTCTTCTTGATCCCGCGGAAGCGCGGCCGGGGAGGCATAGGCCCTCATCTCCCTCTGCGCATTAAACCATTCGGCGCTAGTTAATTATGCCTCCAATGCCATGAGGTACATGGCGAGGGATGGGTTGGGCAGAGAGTACGCTGATGGCTATCTGAAGGGATACGAGGACGGGCTGAAGGAGGCATTGGAGCAGCTTATCGCAACGACCTGCCGGAAGAACTACAGCAGCACTGAGATCCAGCTCCTGGTCAAGAACCAGCGGGCTTCCGTGCCGAAGAAGATGGCCCTGCGGAGGAGGCAGCTTGAGCGGGAGCTCGGACTGGACCTGGAAAGGAAGGAGGAGGGGCCAGAGCCGAGGCGGGAGGCTGCCCCGGGGAGGACCGTGCTCCTCAAGGGGGAGGGCAACCAGGAGGCACTGGAGGCCTTCCGGGACCTGGTCCAGGCGGGGTGGGATGGGCTGTGCATCTCCCGTATGTCCCCCAGGGACGTGCGGCAGTTCGTCGGGAAGGATTGCACGGTGCTCTGGCTCACCAAGGCCGATCCCATGGCCGGGGACCAGGACCGGGAGGAGTACCTTCAGCCCACGGAGACGGCCAAGATGCAGACGAGCATCCGAAACTTCCTGAGCAAGAATAAAGGGAGGCCGTCGGTCATCCTGCTGGATGGGATGACCTTTATCGTGACCAACACCGACTTCCGCTCCTTCCTGAAGATCGCCCAGAAGCTGAAGGATGACGTCTACCAGGCGCGCTCCCTGCTCCTCCTCCCCTATGAGCCGAAGAACCTCCTGGAGAACGAGGTGAACCTGTTCATAAACGAGATGTCCTAGGGCCGGTTGAGGGCGATCTTGATGGAGGAAATGTTCTGGGGCGCACCGTCCGGACCGGGCAGCACCTCGGTGCTGATGCTTATCCCGCCCAGCTTGACGCTGTCCTTGGAGCGGTCCAGGGTTATCAGGGCGACGTCCACGGCCTTGCTGATGCACTTGCCCCGGGCCTGCACCAATATGCTTGCTCCAGGCTCAGCGAGCTTCTTTCCCGCTGCCAGGACGTAGTTCATGACAGGCTTCTGACCGATGTATATGACGCTCTCGCCCATGGTAGGCCCCTCGGGATCTTCCATTTTGTTTAGGTGGGAAGAGGATAATCACGGTTTCGGTACAGCCGTAGAAATGCAGGGCAATGGGACCGCCCCCGTCAGAGAACGGCCGTGGAAGGGGCTCGGACCCTCCCTTGGTGCATCGGCCCTAATGCGAGGCGCCTCGGTCGAAGCAAGGACCACAGGCCCCTAGAAAACTATACCTAGGAAGGAGGGAGATAGAGTGCTGGGCCAGCGGCCCGTCCGAGGGGGATACGATGCAGGAGAATGAACTTAGCTTGACCAGCGAGGATATGCAGGACATGGCCAAGGAGGCCATCATCATCTGGTGGAGCACGGTGATGAAGGCGGTGGTGATGAGCAGCAACACTCCGGAGATGAGGAGGATCCTCCATAGCTTCCTTGCCGAGGCGGTCACCGAGATGGTCAAGGTCAATGGGTCCCAGAGGACCCTGGAGCTCATGGGGCCGATCATGAGGCAGGGGGGCAAGAAGGCGGCGGTGAGGGCGCTCGAGGAGCATGAGATCGTGGACCGGGATGGCATTGCGATCTCCTCTCTCATCGACCTCTGGGAGGGGGCGCTGGGCGTCCGGGGGGAGATCGTGGAGAGGAGCGAGACATCGGTGGTCAAGGTGGCCAAGCAGTGCCCGTTCGCCAATTCCCCTCCGGAGCTGTGCTCCCTCTTCGGCAGGTTCGTGGACGGCTTCTGCGAGGTCATCAATCCCCAGTATGGGTGGTTCCAGACCCATAGGATGTCCGCAGGGGACGAGGAATGCCGCTGGGTATGCAGGAAGGAGGGTTGAGGGCGTAGGTGGAGAACAACGCCAAGGTAGCTTCCATATTGGAGGAGGTGGCCGACCTCCTGGAGCTGAAGGAGGACACCTTCTTCAAGGTGCGGGCCTATCGGCGGGCGGCGAAGGAGATCGCCGCTCTCACCGAGGACATCAAGGACATATACATAAGAGGCCACCTGGACAAGGTGCCGGGGGTCGGGAGGGCGATCCATGACAAGGTCGTGGAGATATTACGCACGGGGCAGCTCCAATACCTGAACGACCTGCGGAACGAGTTCCCGGCCGGGCTGCTGCAGGTCATGCAGGTGCCGGACATAGGGCCGAAGACCGCAGCCCGGTTGTACAAGGAGCTGAGGATCACCAACCTCCAGGACCTGAAGGAGGCGGCGGAACAGCACCGCATCCGCATGCTCAAGGGCTTCGGGGAGAAGACGGAGGAGAACATCCTGAAGGGCATCAGGTACCTGGAGTCGCGGCAGGGGAGGATGCTGCTTGGCTATGCCTTCCCAAGGGGCAGGGCCTTGGAGGACCATATGCGAAAGCAGGGGTTCGCCCTTGTCAGCCTGGGCGGGTCGCTCCGGCGGATGAAGGAGACCATCGGGGACATCGACATCCTGGTCGGGAGTTCCGAGGGCGAACGGGCCATGGACGCGTTCGTCTCCCATCCGAACGTGGCGGAGGTGCTCCTCCGCGGGGAGACGAAGACCTCCATCCGCCTGCAGGACGGGGTGCAGGTGGACATGCGGGTCGTCGCCCCCTCGTCCTTCGGGGCGGCCCTCCAATACTTCACGGGCTCCAAGGAGCACAACGTGAACATGCGGTCCCTGGCGAACGAGCTCGGCCTCAAGGTCAATGAGTACGGGGTGTTCCGCTTGGCGGACGGGGCCAGGGTCGCCGGGGAGACCGAGGAGGAGGTGTATGCGGCCCTGGGGATGCAATGGATGCCCCCGGAGATGCGGGAGAACCGGGGGGAGATCGAGCTGGCCAGGAAGGGGCAAGTGCCCAAGGTGGTCGACCTTCCCGACATCCGGGGGGACCTGCACATCCACAGCGAGGCCAGCGACGGGGTGGACGGCGTCGGGGCCTTGGCCGCCGCGGCCGAGGCCCGTGGCTATGATTACTTGGCCATCACGGACCATAGCCAGTCCCTGACCGTCGGGAACGGTCTCAGCGTGGAGCGGATGCTAGAGAACATCGGGCACATCCGTACCGTTCAGGAGGAGCATCCAGGCGTCCACCTGCTGGCTGGGGCGGAGGTGGAGATCGATGCGAAGGGGGGGCTTGACTACCCCCAGGGGCTGCTGGAGGAGCTGGACGTCGTTGTGGCGGCCGTGCACTCCCACTTTAAGATGACCCCTGAGGAGATGACCGAACGGCTGCTGAGCGCCCTCTCCAATGAGACGGTGGACGTCCTGGCCCACCCGACAGGCCGCATCATCGGGGAGAGGGAGGGGTACGGATTCGACATGGAGAGGGTGATGCGGGCGGCCAAGGACAATGGGGTGGCGCTTGAGGTCAACTCTTTCCCGGAGCGGTTGGACCTGAACGACGTCCAATGCGCCATTGCCCGGGAGAGAGGGGTGACCGTATGCATCAACACCGATGCGCACAACGTCCGCCAGCTGGACAATATGGTGTACGGGGTGGCCACCGCCAGGCGGGGATGGGTGCCTCCGGGAATGGTGCTGAACGCCCTTCCATGGACCGCCCTGAAGGACCGCCTCGACCTGTGATGCTGGACGGGGAACGTTTATCAATGTGCAGGACCGATACTCACAGGATGTCGGCCGAGGATGTGGCGGAGCGTATACGCTCCATGGAGATACGCGGGGCGGCTGAGATAGCCAGGAGGGCCGCGCTTGCCCTGAGGGAGGAGGCCGAGGCCTATGAGGGGAACGACCTTGAGGGGCTGCGCTCGCACCTAGAACGCGCCAAGGAGCTGCTGCTGGCCTCGCGTCCGACCGCGATATCCCTCTGGAACGGCGTGCAGTATGTGTTCAAGGACACCTCCAAGGCGACCACGGCGGAAGAGTACCGAAGCAAGGTTAGAGAGAACGCGGAGCATTTCGTCAAGCGCTCCCAAAGCGCCCTGAGGACCATCGGCAGGCTGGGCGCCAACCGGGTCCGGGAAGGGGACAGGGTGCTCACGCACTGCAACAGCAAGGCCGCCATAGCGGTCATGGCCGAGGCGTGGGCGCAGGGGAAGCGCTTCGAGGTCTACGCCACCGAGTCCCGGCCTTGGAGGCAGGGACTGCTCACCGCCAACGACCTGGCCAGGCTGGGCATCCCGGTGACCATGATCGTCGATTCGGCCGTGCGCTACGTCATGAAGGACATGGACCTGGTGCTTGTGGGCGCGGACACCATCGCCTCCAACGGCGCCCTGATCAACAAGATCGGAACGGCGCAGGTGGCCTTGGCGGCGCATGAGGCGCGCGTCTCGTTCACGGTCTGCGCGGAGACCTTCAAGTTCTCCCCCCGGACGATCTACGGGGAGCTGGTCAAGATCGAGGAGCGCGACCCCACCGAGGTCGTGAAGGAGGGGGAGGTCCCTCCGCAGGTCAAGGTCTTCAACCCGGTGTTCGACGCCACGCCGCCCGAGTACATAGACTCCATCGTCACCGAGATCGGGGTCATCCCCCCCTATGCCGCCTATCAGGTGATCATCAAGGAGCTGGGACAGGAGTTCATCTTCCACGAGGAATGAGAGCATGGAATACGAGGAGAGATATCTACATCTGAACGAGCCGATCGATGCCGATGCGCACGTCATATGCAAGTACAAGGTCGGGACCGACCTGAAGATGACCACCGCCGCGGCGGCGATCGCCACCGAGCAGTCGACCGGGACCTGGACCAAGCTGTCCACCCTGAGGGAGGAGAACTTCCAAAGGAGGAGCGGAAAGGTGACGGCCATCGAAGGGAACGTGGCCACCATCGCCTATCCCGTGGAGGACTTCTCCCTGGATATAGGGGGCGTGCCCCAGATCCTGAGCGTCATCGCCGGCAACCTGTTCGGGCTGGAGGCCCTGCGCACGGTCCGACTGGAGGACGTTCGGTTTCCCAAGAGCATCCTCAGGGAGTTCAAGGGCCCGAAGTTCGGCATCGAAGGCATGCGCACCCTCCTGAAGAGGCCGAAGAAGCCTTTAGTTGGGACCATTGTAAAGCCGAAGATAGGGCTCTCGCCCAAGGAGACCGCCGAGTACGTCTATGAGGCGGGGATGGGCGGCCTGACCAACAGCAAGGACGACGAGACGCTCGTCAACCAGAGCTTCTGTCCCCTGGAGGAGCGGGTGGTGGCCATCGCAGAGGCGCTGGACCGGGTGAGGAGCGAGAGCGGGCACGTGATGATGCACGCCATCAACGTCAGCACCAACGGCCACCAGATCCTGGAGGTGGCCGAACGGGCCCAGGAGCTAGGGGCGAGCGAGCTGATGGTGGACGTGCTGACCTGCGGCTTCGGGGCCGTCCAGGCCCTGGCGGAGGATCCGTCCATCAAACTGCCCATCCATGTCCATCGCACCATGCATGGGGCGATCACCCGCAATCCCGATCATGGCATCCACCTGAAGGTGTTCGCCACCCTGGTCAGGATGGTGGGCGGGGACGCCCTGCACGTGGGAACGTTCGGGGTTGGCAAGATGAAGGGGGAGCCCCATGAGGACCTGGCCAACCGGGACGTGTGCCTTACGGCCGAGCTGCCGTACAAGAGGGTCATGCCCGTGGCCTCGGGCGGCGTGCACGCAGGCATGATCAAACGGCTCGTGGACATCGCGGGCACGGAGCTACAGATCCAGGCGGGAGGGGGGGTCTCCGGCCATCCGCGCGGCGTGCGCGGAGGCGCGAGGGCCATGGCCCAGGCGGTGGACGCGGTGATGGCCGGCGTCCCGTTGGACGTCTATGCCAAGGAGCATGTCGAGCTGGCCGAGGCCATCCAGAAGTGGGGGATGGCATGAAGCTTAAAGCCCGGTACGTGGACGTGGACACTGGGGAGGTGACCGCCCTCCTGCACGATGACGATTGCGCCGAGCTCGGCCTGCGGGAGAAGGACCGCGTGCGGCTCTCCCTGAACGGAAGGGTCACGGTCGCCATAGTCACGACGAGCGACACGGTCATCAACCGAGGGGAGATCGGGCTGCTGGGGACGTCCCAGCTGACCCTGGAGTTCAAGGACGGGGACCTGGTGGAAGTGGTCTCCGCCAGCAAGCCCGAGTCCGTGGAGTTCATCAAGAGGAAGATGGACGGGGCGGAGCTGAGCACCGAGGAGATCAACGCCATCATCGCGGACATATCCAACCGCATGCTGTCCAACATAGAGCTCTCCGCCTATGTGACCGCGCTCTACATCAACGGCATGAACATGCGGGAGACCGTGGACCTCACCAAGGCCATGGTGGCCGGGGGGGAGACGATCACCTTTAGCAACGGCCCGATCTACGACCATCACAGCATCGGCGGGTGTCCGGGGAACAAGATCACCCTCCTCATCGTCCCGATCATGGCGGCCGCGGGGTGCAAGATGCCCAAGACGTCGTCCCGGGCCATCAGCAGCGCCGCTGGCACCTCGGACATCGTCGAGACCTTCGCCAACGTGGCGCTGACGCCCGCCCAGCTGAAGGAGATCACCGAGCGGGTGGGAGGGGTTCTGGCCTGGGGGGGGTCGCTGAACCTCGCGCCGGCGGACGATCTCATAATCAGGGCGGAGTACCCGCTCGGCATCGACCCGCACGCCCAGTTGCTCGCATCCGTGATGGCCAAGAAGAAGGCCGTGGGGGCCGACTACCTGGTCATCGACATCCCCATGGGCGAGGGGACCAAGGTCCGCACCATGGACGAGGCCAAGGCCTACGCCCGGGACTTCATCCAGCTGGGGGAGCAGTTGGGGATTCGAGTCGAGTGCGCCATCACCTACGGGGGCCAGCCCCTCGGCAGGGCGATCGGGCCGGCGCTCGAGTCCATCGAGGCCATATCCATCATGGAGGGGAAGAAGACCCCAAGCAGCGTCATAGAGAAGACCGTAAGCATCTGCGGCATGCTCTTCGAGATGGGCGGGGAGTACCAGGGCGCGGAGAGGGCGAGGCAGATCCTGGAGAGCGGCAAGGCCTTGCATAAGTTCCAGGAGATCGTGGAGGCCCAGGGAGGGAAGCCGGGCATCACCTCCAGCGACATCAAGGTGGGGCAGTACAGCGTGGACGTCATCTCCAAGCAGAGTGGGTACGTGGGGCAGATCCTGAACAAGGAGCTGGTCCGGGTGGCGCGCGCCGCCGGCTCGCCGAAGGACAAGGGGGCGGGCCTGGTCCTCAATAAGAAGGGCGGCAACAAGGTGGACAAGGGGGAGACCCTCTTCACCATCTACGCCGAGCACGAGTGGAAGCTGCAGGAGGCATTGAAGCTGGCCATCCGTCTGGAGCCCGTTAGGACGCAGGGCATGATCCTAGCGAGGGTACCCTCCTTCTCAAGGGTCGCCCTCTGATCTCCCCTTCCCCCTCTGCCTCTCTATGGCCTCCCCGAGCGAGAGCGCTCCCGTGGCCACCTTCCGGGCCAGCGAGGCGGAGATGGTCACGGCGCCCTGGCTTTCGATGCGGCTCTGCCGCTGGATGTCCCTCACCTCCCCCTCGGTCGGGGCGACCCTGGGAGGGGCGGGGAGCAGGGGGCCGTGGGCCTGGGCTATGGCCACCGCGGCGTCCGCGTCGGGATGGCCGGTGCGGCGGGTGGTGGACCGCTCGTCCACCATCTCGATGTTGTGAGCGACCTCCCAGAGCGCGTTGATGATCCGGTCGCGGTTGGTCGGATCGCCATCCCCCACCCTGAGCAGCAGCTCGTCGCTGCGCACCAGGGAGAGGAAGTCGCGGATGGCGGGGGCCACCGCCTCGGGGGAGAGGAGGTCGTCGGCGAACAGCACCTTGCCGTCCCCCAGGATGGCGATCCCCGGCCGTGGGCCTGGGTCCACCCCGACGATGAGACGCTTGAAGGGGCCTCCCTGCAGCAGCGCCAGGGCGGCCTTGGCCGCCCATTCCGGGTCGTTGCTGGCGATGACCTTGCGGCCATGCACCCTCTTCCTCTCCGGTTCCGTGGTGAGCACCAGCCCCACGTTGTACGGCAGGGGGTCATTGAAGCCTAGGGAGACGAAGGGCTGCCCCCTCTCTTTCAGGGCGCGGACCGCCCCGTAGAAGAAGCGGAAGTCCTCCGTGACCAAGGCCACGACCTTCATCGGACCTTAACCTGATCGCATCGCATATAATCCTTGGTCCTGTTTCGCGCCTCAGGGCGGAAATGGGGCAAGAAGGAAATAGGAGGGGGTATGATCCGAACACGTGGATGGCGCCTTCGCCACCCTCCTGAGGGAGGGGTGCGTGCTGACCTGCCGGGACTTCCTGAACGGAGAGGTCCCCGCCCTGGGGCTCGAGCACCCTGCCCGGTACCTTTCTTCGGTGATTGAGGGAGGATGGCACGAAGGCGGGTATGTCGGGAGGCCGAGCCTGCGCGAGGGCGAGGCGCCCTTCCAATGCGTGGAGGCCTTCGGCCCGGGGGAGGGGGAGCGCGCCCTCATCGTGCTCGGGCTCAACCTTTCCAGGGAGGGGACGGGGGCGGCGCTGACGTTCCTGCGCTCCTCCTCCTCGCCGCACAAGGCGTTGCTTTACCTCTTCTCCTTTGATGAGACGCTCGACGAGGACGGCATCGCCCAGGCCATGCTGGAGCCGGAACTGCTGGGGATGGTCAGGGGCACCGACATCGTCGTATACCTGGCAATGGTGGACGTCCGGACGGGGATGAGCATGCTGGCGAGGATAGACGGAGGAGAGCGCAGCATCCGATATCTTGCTCACTGATAGGGGTCGTCGATGCGGTCGCTGCCGTCCCGGAACGCCCGGCTCAAGGCCAGGTAGCCGAGCGCGGCGATGAGGCCGAAGGAGCCGATCCCCAGCCACATCAGCACGGGCTCGTTGCTGAAGGCGTCGAAGAGCAGGCCGCCGAAGAACGGCCCCGCGGAGAAGCCGAAGTTGCTGACCAGCCCGTACATGCCCTGATACCTCCCCCTTTCCGCCTCCGGCGACATCTTGGCCACCAGGGTCATGGAGGCGGGGGAGACCATCATCTCGCCGAGGGTGACGATGAACATGCATCCCGCAAGGTAAAGGAACCCTGGCGAGAACACCCAGCTAGGGACCATCAGGCCGATGCTTGGGGTGAGGCCGACTATGCCGTACCCTATGGCGTACATCATCGAACCGGCGGCCATGACCTTGGTCATCCGATACCGGCCGACGGAACGGGAGATGGGGAACTGCATGGTCACCACCATTATCCCGTTGAGGGCGTAGATGTAGCCCACCTCGGCGTTGCTGATGCCGATGATGTCGGTGGAGAACACCGCGTAGTTGGAGGCCATCTGCCCGAACATGACGAAGAGCGGGACCGATATCAGGCAGAATGCTAGGAAGCGGCGGTCCTCCTTCAACCTCCCTAGGTCCCGGAGGGAGAGCTTCTGCCTCTTGGAGCCCGCGGAGATGCTCTCCGCCACGAACAGGAAGACGATCAGCGCCACCGTCCCGGTCGCCAGGGCGCTTATGAGGAACAGGAAGGGATAGGACACCATGGACAGCAGTCCGCCCAGGAGCGGGCCGATGGTCCACCCCAGGTTGCCGCCGATGCGCAGCAGCCCATAGGCCTCCAGGCGTTTCCGGGGTTCCACGACATCGGCGATCAGCGCGTTGGTGGCCGGTTCGAAGAAGGACCCCGCAAGGCTGCTCAGCGACACCATGATGGTGATGACAAGGAGGCTTGCCCCTCCGGAGATGACGTAGGCTAGCCCGAGGAACATGAGGCAGCGCGTCGCCATGGCCATTATCATGATCTTCCGGCGGCCGAGGATATCGGCGAGCTCTCCTCCCGCTATCTGGCCCACGGCCCCTACGATGGCCGATATCAGGAGCACGATGCCCACAACGGTCATCGGGATGCCCAGCTCGGTGTGGAGGTAGATCGAAAGGAACGGCATCACCACTGAGAAGCCCAAAGAGGAGATGATGCGCCCGTAGAAGAGCGTCCAGACCCGGCGGTCGAAGCCCTGGGCCTTGCTGAACGACCCCCTGATGGCCATGTTCAGGCCCTAGTCATGGCCAAGCACATCATAATCGTTTCCGATGACACCTGGTAGCACGGCCCCGAGCGCTCAGGGCGCTGAACATCTCGGACCGTTGGGACCTCATTGGCATGGGCGGGCCAAGGCATGGCCGCCCTTGGGAGAGAGGGGATGAAAAGCGCTTTACGGGGCGATGGCGATGCCGGGGACGTGTGGGCCTTACTCGGGGCGTATGCGCTGCTCAACCTGGCCGTCCTGCTTATGTATGGCATGGACAAAGGGCGGGCCAGGGGGGACCGGCGGCGCATCCCCGAGAAGGACCTGCTGCTGGCAGCGCTCATCGGCCCGTTCGGGGCGATGGCCGGCATGAGGGTGTTCAGGCACAAGACCAGGAAGGCACGGTTCAAGCTCGTGCCGCTCTTCGCGCTGCTGCACGTTGCGTTGGCGTTCCTCATCCTTAATTGATGCAACGATCAGGATCTGTTGCGGCTGAAGATGCGCTTCTTCGAGCCGTCGCCCCCTTCGAACTTGCGCAGCAGTTCCTTCTGCTCGCTCGTCAGCCTCTTCGGGACCACCAGCTTCAGGCGGACGTAGAGGTCCCCGCGGCCGTACCCATCCATCTTCGGCATCCCCAGGCCCTTGAGGCGCTGCACCTCGCCCGGCTGGGTGCCAGGCGGGATGACTAGCTCCGCCTTCTTCCCGTCCAGGGTGGGCACCTCGATGGTCGCCCCGAGGGCCGCCTCCGGGAAGCTGATCTCCTGGGTCAGGTAGAGGTCGGCCCCGTCCCGCTGGAAGATGTCATGGTCCCGGACTGTGACGACGACGTACAGGTCCCCGGGCGGGCCCCCGTCGGGGGAGGGCTCCCCGGCGCCGGCCACCCTCAGCCGCATGCCCGAGTCCACCCCCTTCGGGATGTCCAGAGAGATCTTCTGCCGCTTCCTGGTCCAGCCCCCGTCGCATTCGGGGCAGGGGTCCCTGATGTCCTTGCCGGAGCCCCTGCACCTCGGGCAGGCGGTCAATGAAATGAACTGCGAGTACCCCCGCCGCTCCACGCGCTGCACCTGCCCCTTGCCGCCGCACTGCGGGCAGACCTCCTCCCTGCGGCTCTTTGAGCCCGTGCCTCCGCAGGCCTCGCATTTGACGGTGAGCGGGAGGGTCAGCTCCTTCTTGACGCCCTCCGCGGCCTCCTCCAGCGTTATCTCGAGGTCGTACCGGAGGGATTGGCCCTGATGGGGGCCGCGGGAGCGCCCCCCGCCGAAGAACATGTCGAAGATGCTCCCGCCGCCGAAGCCCATGTCGCCGAAGATGTCACGGATGTCGCCCTGGTGGGTGAAGTCGGTCCAGTTGAACCCTCCGCCTTGGAACTGGCTGTTCACGCCGGCGTGCCCGTACTTGTCGTACAGGTCGCGCTTCTGCTTGTCCATCAGCACCTCGTACGCCTCGGATATCTCCTTGAAGCGCTCCTCCGCCACCTGGGGGTCCTCCTTGGTGACGTCTGGGTGGTACTGGCGGGCCAGCTGGCGGTAGGCCTTCTTGATCTCCTCCTCGCTGGCCGTGCGGTCCACGCCCAGGACCTCGTAGTAGTCGCGCTTCTCGGCCATCGGGTCGCCTACTGGTCGTCCACTATCTTGTAGTCAGCGTCGACCACGTTCTCGTCCTTGGCGGAGGGCCCGGCCTTGGGCCCCTCCTGCCCCGCCTGCTGCTCCGCGTGGCTCTGGTAGATGCGGGTGGAGATGGAATAGAACTCCTTCTGGAGCGCCTCCATCTTGCTCTTGATCGAGGCGGCCTCTCCCTTCTTTATCTCCGCCCTGAGATCACTGATGAGGGCCTCGATCTTGGTCCTCTCCTCGTTGGAGGCCTTTTCGCCCAGCTCTGCCAGGGCCTTCTCCGTCGCATATGTGAGCTGGTCGGCCTGGTTGATCAGCTCCACCCTCTCCTTGTTCTTCAGGTCCTCCTCCGCGAAGCGCTCGGCCTCCTTGACCATCTTATCGATCTCCTCCTTGGAGAGCTTCGTCGAGGCGGTGATGGTGATCTTGGCCTCCTTGCCAGTGCCCAGGTCCTTGGCGCTGACGTTCACGATGCCGTTGGCGTCGATGTCGAAGGTGACCTCGATCTGCGGGACGCCCCTCGGGGCCGGGGGGATCCCGGAGAGGGTGAAGCGGCCCAGCGACGTGTTGTCCTTGGCCATCGGCCTCTCCCCCTGCGTAACGTGGATCTCCACGCTGGTCTGCCCATCGGCCGCGGTGGTGAATATCTGCGATTTGCGGGTGGGGATGGTGGTGTTGCGCTCGATGAGCTTCGTCGCTATCCCGCCGAGGGTCTCGATGCCCAGGGAGAGCGGGGTAACGTCCAGCAGAAGGACGTCCTTGACCTCCCCGGCCAGCACGGCGGCCTGGATCGCGGCCCCCATGGCCACGCATTCCATGGGGTCCACCCCCCGCTGGATCTTCTTTCCCACCACGCTCTCCACGAACCGCTGGATGATCGGCATGCGCGTCGGCCCGCCCACCAGGATGATCGCGTCGATCTTGTCGGGCGTGAGGTTCGCGTCCTTCATCGCCCTCTCCATGGGGCCGCGGCAGCGGGTGACGACCGGCTCGACGAGCTCCTCCAGTTTGGCCCTTGTCAGGGTGAGCGTAAGGTGCTTGGGGCCGTCGGCGCCCGCGGCTATGAACGGCAGGTTGATCTCGGTGGACATGGTGGTGGACAGCTCGATCTTGGCCTTCTCGCAGGCCTCGCGCACCCTCCACATGGCCATCTTGTCGGAGGTGAGGTCCACCCCGGTCTCCTTCCTGAAGTTGTCGACCGCGTACTTGATGAGGATCTCATCCATGTCCGTCCCGCCCAGCTGGGTGTCCCCGCTGGTGGCCACCACCTCGAAGACCCCCTCGCTGAAGTCCATGATGGTGACGTCCAACGTTCCCCCGCCCAGGTCGAAGACCATGATCTTTTGGGACTTCCCCACCTTGTCCAGGCCGAACGCGAGCGCGGCCGCGGTAGGCTCGTTGATGATCCTGATGACCTCCAGCCCGGCGATGGCCCCCGCATCCTTCGTAGCCTGCCTCTGGTTGTCGTTGAAGTAGGCGGGCACGGTGATGACGGCCTTGTTGACCTCCTCGCCGAGGTACGCCTCGGCATCCCTCTTGATCTTCTGAAGGATGAAGGCGGATATCTGCTGTGGCGTGTACTCCTTCCCATTGACCTTGACCTTGTAGTCCGTGCCCATCTTGCGCTTTATTGCCACGATCGTCCCTTCCGGGTTCGTAACCGCCTGCCGACGGGCAGGCTCGCCGACCAGGAGCTGCCCGTCCTTGGTGAAGGCGACGTAGGAGGGGAAGGCCTTCCCGCCAATGCTGGTCCCCTCCGCGCTCGGGATGATCGTCGGCCGGCCGCCCTCCATGACCGCCGCGGCCGAGTTGCTTGTGCCTAAATCTATTCCTATGATCTTAGCCATCTGACTCACCTCTTTCCGTGCCATTGCCAACTTTCACCTTGGCATACCGCACGACCCTTGGTCCCAGGCGATATCCTTTCTGATACACCTCCAGGACCTTGCCCTCCTCCCCTTCCCCGACGCACAGCGCCTCATGCAGCGCCGGGTCGAAGGTCTCGCAGGGCGTCTCCACCAGTCCCTTGGACTGGAGCAATGATCGTAAGTTGGCGTGGATGGACTCCACCCCGCGCCTGAACTCATTGGGGCTGGCATTGCTGCTGAGCGCCCGCTCGAAATCGTCCAGGAAGCCTAGGAGCTCGCAGAGCAGCTTGTCATTGGCCGCCTTCACCTGCTCCTCCCTGTCCCGCTGGACGCGCTTCTTGTAGTTATCGAACTCGGCCTGGATCCTCTTGGCCAGGTCCAGGTTCCTCTCCGCCTCCGCCTTGGCCTCCTCCGCCTCGGCCTTGTATCGGGCCACCTCGTCCTCTGGCCTTGACGGCTCGCCTTGAGCCTCCCCCTTTTGCAGGGGCCATGTTCCATTGGAACCGTTTTCCATCTGGGCCCACCAATTAGCTATCGATCAGAACCTAAAGGATTTTTTCAGGGAGGGGACGCCCCCTCCCCTTTAGCGTTTAATCGACGTCTGCAAGGCCTTCCTTGCCGACCTGGTCCTTCGGGCTCGGGCCGCCCGTGCCCTTGGAGGCGATGACGTCATCGATCCTCAGGATCATCACCGCGGCATCGGTGGCGGAGTTGATCGCCTGCTTCCCGACCCTGAACGGTTCCAAGACATCGTTGGCCACCATGTCCTCGACCTTGCCGGTGAAGACGTTCACCCCGGCGTACTTCTTGTTCGCCTTGTGGGCCTTCCTCATCTCGATGAGGATGTCGATCGGGTCCAGCCCGGCGTTCTCGGCCAATGCGGTGGGCACGATCTCCATGGAGGAGGCGAAGGCGTCGATGGCGATCTGTTCGCGCCCTCCGACGGAGGCGGAGTACTCCCGCAGGCGCAGGGCGACCTCGACAGCGGTGGAGCCGCCGCCGGTCAGCATGCGCCCGTCCTCGATGGCCAGGGCGACGACGCTCATGGCATCGTCCAGGGACCTCTCGATCTCGGCGACCACGTGCTCGGTCCCGCCCCGGATCAGGATGGATATGGCCTTGGGGTTCTTGCAGCCCGTCACGAAGGTCATCTCCTCCTCCTGGATCTTGCGGACCTCGACCAGGTCGGCCTTCCCGAGGTCGTTGGGGTCCAGCTCGTTGATCTTGGAGATGATGGTCGCTCCCGTGGCCTTGGACAGCTTCTCCATGTCGCCCTTCTTCACGCGGCGGGCGGCGTAGATGCCCTCCTTCGCAAGGAAGTGCTGCACCAGGTCGTCGATGCCCTTCTGGCAGAACACGACGTTCGCGCCCACGGCCTTGATCTTGTCGACCATGCCCTTGAGCATGCGCTCCTCCTCATCCAGGAAGGCGTGCATCTGGGTGGGGTCGGTGATCTCGATCTTGGCGTCGATCTCGGTCTTCTTGATCTCGAGCGCCACGTCCAGCAGGGCGATCTTGGCCTTCTCGATCTTCTTAGGCATGCCGGGATGCACCGGCTCCTTGTCCACGATGATGCCAGCGATGAGCTGGGTGTCGTCCATGGAGCCCCCGTGCTTCTTGGTGACCTGGATGTTGTCCATGTCGACCTTCCACTTGCCGTTCACCTTCTCCGCCACGTTGATCACGGAGTCGACTGCCACCTGGGCCATCAGCTCCTTGGAGCCGGAGACCGACTTGCTCATCATGGCGGTCTTCGCGATCTTCATAAGGGTATCGCGGTCCTTGGGCTCGACCTTGATCGCCATGGAATCGATGATCTCCATGGCCTTGTTGCAGGCCATGCGGTACCCGGAGGTGATGATGGTCGGGTGAATGTTGGCATCGATGAGGTCGATGGCCTTCTTCAACAGCTCGCCGGTGAGGATCACCGCGGTGGTGGTCCCATCCCCGCACTCCTCGTCCTGGGTCTTGGCGACCTCCACGAGCATCTTGGCGGCGGGGTGCTCGACGTCGATCTCTTTCAAGATGGTGACGCCGTCGTTGGTGATGACGACGTCGCCCATGGAGTCGACCAGCATCTTGTCCATTCCGCGGGGCCCTAGGGTGCTCCTAACAGCGTCAGCGATGGCCCTTGCGGCCATTATGTTGTTGTATTGGGCGTCCTTGCCCTTCTCACGCTTGGAACCTTCCTTAAGTATCAGTATAGGTGCGTTTCCCATTGCCATAGCTACTAACCTCCCTCGGTATCAACTCAGATTGACACCTAGCTGTATGCTAGCGGGCTTGGAATGTTTGTTCTTCTATATATACATATTGTATCTGCGCTCCGCACCCATATGAAAACCCCATGATCCATGTCCGGGAGCGCATGGTAACATAAAGGCTGGACCGTATTTGAGATTATTCCCCCCTGGCGTAGGGCAAGGTTATATCCCCCGATGCGATTCGTGGGAGCGATCGGGTATGAGCGAACTCCAGCGGACCGTCGCCGTCGTCTTCAACCGCAAGGGCAAGAAACTACTGTCCGAGCGGGAGTTCATCAACGCCCTCTTCTTCGAGCTGAAGTGGGCGGACCCCACCGGTACGGGCAGGATCGAGGCTAAGGAGGCCCAGCGCATCCTGGAGGCGGCGATCAGGAAGGGGCTCCTGGAGCTCTCGGACGGCTACGTCCGGCCGGCGTTCGACCACAGGTCGGTGGACGTCCCCCTCAACTACAGGCCGACAAGGGACATGTTGAAGGAGCTTGATGACGGCCCATCCAAGCCGTCCTCCCCCCCATCGCCCTCAGCCCAGGGAAAGAGCGAGGCAGGACTGATGCCTGTCTTCACCGTCCTTATCGACGAAATAGCGGCCAAGTCGGGATGGAGCAAACGGGATGTCGTCGCGCGCATCAACAGGGTCGTGGAAAGGCTGTCGGTCGACGCCGAGGTGGCCGCACTGCTAATAGGACGGGATGTCGGCTTGGACGTCGGGAAGTACATCCTCGATGTGAAGGAGGAGGTTCTGCGCAAGTGACGGCCACCTGGCCCAATAGGACGCACTGCCCATCCTACGGTAATGCTAGGAAATGTGGTTGGCTCGCCTCGGTTCTCACAGGGGCGCCGTTCGTAAGAGGGCTGGTAATGCCCTGTGTCCCTCATGGGCCTCGAAGGCACAGGGATGGCTAACGGGTCCTCTGGATCCCGTAGGCAGAAAAAAGGATGGCGCGCTCACTTCTTCTTGATGAAGTCCTCGAGGGTCAGCCCTTTCTTGCCTGGGGCCGCCTCCACCGGCGCGATGGTGACCTTCTCCTTGAGCTTGATGTCCAGGGTCCTCTCCACCTTCCGGACGAGCGTGTCGTCGGGATGCATGCTCCCACCCTCCAGCTTTTGGACGATGCTTACCCTCTCGTTCATCTTGGCCGCCAGCTCCTCCTGTTTCCAGCCGAGCCGCTCCCGGGCCTCCTTGATCCTCCTGGGGAAGTCCTCCGCCAGCTCAAAGGACTCCTCCCCGCCTTCGTAGACGTCCTTGGTCTTCATGCGGCGCTCGCGGTTCTGCAGGCGGGCCTGGATGACGGATGGCTCGGCGACCGCCCCCTGCTTCCCACCCGCCTTGACGTTGTCCCCGAACCGGGCGCAGCTCTTGCACACATTGAGGACCGACCCCTCGATCCTCACCTGCATCAGGCTCGCCATCTCCTTTCCGCACATCTCACACATCATCGCTATCGTCAAAGCTAATATAGGAAGGGTAATTTAAATGTGAGCAGAAGGGGTCCCAGAAGGGGTCCATAGATGGTCTGGACATCGTTCGGTCCGCTCATGTCATCCGATGGAAGGGCTTGGGCGGGGCGGGGGAGAAGCAGTCCTCGCGCTCGAACTCGAGCCTCTTCCCCGGCAGCGCCCCCTCCAACGCGGCCCGCACGTTCCCTTTGAGCCTTCCCGGGTCGGATACCACCCGGGCGTTCACGGTGATCCTCCCGGGGCCCTTGGCGACGCGGGAGCCCCTGGCCAGGTCCACGGTCACCCTTCCTCGGACACAGGACATCTTCATGGCGTTGCTGAGCGAGGTGACCATCACCTTAGCGTGAGCGATGTCCTCCATCGGGTATTGGGAGGAGATGTTCCCAAGTATGGCCATGCCCAAGGCGTGGGAGTCGACACCCTCCCCGAAATCGGCCCTCAGCGTGCCATTGTACCATCCAAGCTCGGCCTCTGCCTCGGCGTATACGGCGTAGTCGATCTCCTTGGGCCCGTTCTCGCTCACCTCCTCCGACCTTACGACGTCTAGCACCTTCCCGTAGCCCTCCGAGTTCACCGCGGAATAGACTATGGTGATAGCCCTGGGATTGATCCCGGCGATCGTTCCCTTCAGGCGTTCGATGTCCTCTCTGCCGACCAGGTCGGCCTTGGACAGGATGACCACCTCGGCCTCCTCGAGCTGATGCCTTCTGAGATACCCGTTCAACGTCTGCCGATCGAAGCCCTCTTGGATGGCGCGCTCGGCGTCCACCATTACCATCAACGGCGCCACCTGGAACCTCTCGGGGTAGAATGCCTTCAAGGGAGCCACCACCGTGGCCAGGAGGTCGGTGCAGCTTCCAACCGGTTCCGCCATAACGACCTGAGGCCTCGAGCTTTCGACGAGCCTCTCCGCCTGGCCCATGAGATCTGGGAACCGGCAGCAGAAGCACCCCCCGGCCACCTCGCAGGAGTTCAAGCCCAGGGCCTGGGCGTATTGGGTGTCGACCAGGGTGTCCGCCTGGTCGTTCATGATGATGCCGACGTTCACGCCCGCGTCCTTGAGGTCTCTGGCCAATCTTGTGATCAGCGTCGTCTTTCCAGCCCCCAGGAAGCCCCCGATGATGACCATCCGTACCTTCATCCGCGCCCCTCGCAGCCTTTTTTACATACCGATAACCATTGCTTATGTATTTAACATTTAATTATTTGATGTTAAAATCAATTATAAATAAATGAAATCAACATTTCCTCTCAGGTCGTTCCATGAAGACGCTCAGACAGAAGTGCACGGCCGAGCTGATCGGCACCATGTTCCTGGTCATCGTGGCCATTGCCAGCACGATCCTCCCCATCACCAAGGGGGTCGACCTGGGGGTGACGGTCTTCGTCAACGCGGTGGCGGTGGCCTTCGTCCTCTTCGCCCTGATAGAGGCCTTGGCGCCCATCTCCGGGGCCCATTTCAATCCCGCTGTGACCGTGGTGCTGGCGCAGACCGGGGAGATGCGCAAGGGAGAGGCGCCCTATTACATCGCCTCCCAGTTCGCGGGGGCATTCCTGGGCCTCATCACGGTGCACCTTATGTTCTGGGACTCGAACCCCGTCCTGGTGACCGTTTCCGAGAACGTCATGACCCCCAGCCAATACTTCGCCGAGGTGGTGGGCACCTTCATCCTTGTGGGGGTGATCTACGGGTGCGTGCGGGGGAAGAGCACCGCCACGGGGATGGCCGTGGCCTTCCTGGTCGGGGGGATGCTGGTCTCGACGGCGAGCACCATGTTCGCCAACCCTGCCGTCACCTTCGCCCGGATGATGACCTATGCCATCTGCGGCATAGCCCCGGCCAGCGGGGTGGTGTTCATGGCCATGGAGGTCATCGGGGCCATGCTTGCCATGGTGGTCTTCGCCAAGGTGCTGTACCCCTCGCGGCTGGAGGGGAAGGAGATCTGCGAACCGGGATACTGCCCTCCGAAGCTCATCGAGATCAAATGAGCCGGGCGGCGGGCGGGTCATCCAATGGATGCGCGATGCGCCTCGGTAGCGAACGCGGATAGGCATTGGCAAACGCTAATATAGAGGACGGTTTAATCAATGCTCGAAGGTGCCACATTTGTTGGATGAAGAGCTTGACCAATCCATCTCCAACGAGATCGTCGAGAAGCTTGAGCTGCTGGAGCGCCAGAACAGTGAGCTTCTGGAGGAGGTCAGGAGGGTGGAGGGTGAGAAGAGGTACGTTGAAAGCGAGCTCTTCCGGCTCCAGAAGGAGATCAAGCGCATGCGCTCCGAGCTGGAGCGCCTCAAGTCCCCGCCCCTTATCATCGGCAGCATCAAGGACATGCTTGTGGACGGCCGGGTCATAGTCAAGAGCAGCACGGGCCCGGACTTCATCGTCACCACGTCCGAGTACGTCCCGCCAGAGGACCTGGTGGTGGGGGCCCGGGTCGCCCTTAACAAACAGACCCTGGCCGTGATGTCGGTCCTGCCCCAGTCCCTCGACCCCATCGTCACGGGGGCGGAGATCATCGAGAAGCCGACCACCACCTACGACATGATCGGGGGGCTCGACGAGCAGATCCTGGAGGTGCGCGAGGCGGTGGAGGACCCCCTGCTTCGACCGGAACTTTACAAGCGCGTGGGCATCGAGCCCCCCAAGGGCGTACTGCTGGTCGGTCCGCCGGGCACGGGGAAGACGCTCATCGCCAAGGCGGTGGCCAATCACACTAACGCCACCTTCATCCGCTTCGTCGGCTCGGAGCTGGTGCAGAAGTACATCGGAGAGGGGGCCAGGCTTGTCCGTGAGCTCTTCGAACTCGCCCGCGAGAAGGCCCCGAGCATCATTTTCATCGATGAGCTGGACTCGGTCGGCGCCAAGCGCCTGGACGTCGCCACGTCCGGAGACCGGGAGGTCCAGCGCACCCTCATGCAGCTGCTCGCGGAGCTTGATGGCTTCAATCCCTTGGACAATATCAAGATCATCGGGGCCACCAACCGTCCGGATATCTTGGACGAGGCTCTGCTCCGTCCCGGCCGCTTCGACCGCATAATCGAGGTGCCCATCCCGAACTACGAGGCCCGGCTGGAGATCTTCCGCATCCACACGGCCCGCATGAGCGTGGAGGAGGGGCTGAACCTGGAGACACTGGCGATGAAGACCGAGCTGGCCACCGGCGCGGACATCAAGTCCATATGCACGGAGGCGGGCATGTTCGCCATCCGCGACAATCGGGACGTGGTGAGCATGGCCGACTTCGAGAGGGCTGTCATCAAGGTCCTGGCGAACGAGACCTCCAAGTGCACCGAGTCAGGCGTCATGTTCGCCTGAGCCCTTCTCCGAGACCTCTATCTCCCTCTCCAGCGCAAGGGAGCCCATGTACCCGCACTTCAAGCAGCGGTACTTCTGGCCCAGCACCATCCCCGCCTCATATATCACGTCCGCGGAGCCGCAGTCCGGGCAGGTGAGCACCCAGGCCTTCATGCCCTAAGCACTCGCTACCGGGAAGATAAATCAATCGTCGGAAAGGTCCTCCCCGCCCTCGAAGGACTCCTGCACCATGTCATAGATGTCCTCCAGGCCGGACGGCTCCACGGCCGAGGCGGGCACGACCTTCCGATAGGCGCCGATGGCCTCCAAGGCCTTGAAGAGCTCGATCCCGAGGACCGCCCGGGGATCGATCTTGCCGGTGAGCGCAGCATAGAGGGCGTCGGTGGACTCGGACCATTCCGTGATCTGTTCCAGCTCCTCCTCCTTGAGCAGGTCGCTCTTGGACAGCACGGTGAAGAAAGGGATGCTGAAGCGGAAGTGCACGGTGGCCGCCAGCATTATCGCCGAGACGAACCCCGAGGGGGACTTGCACAGGTTGGGGTCGGCCAGGAACACCAGGCAGGAGTCCCCCTTGCCCAGCTCCTCCATGATGACCTCGCTGCTCTGCCGGAAGGCGAAGAGCTCGATCTGGCCGGGGGTGTCGACCAGGACGTAGTTCGTGCGGAACTGCTCCATTGATTCGGCCAGGTCCTTGGCGTTGAGGGCCATCATGTCCGCCGCCACGATCTGCGCGCCATTGGGGCCGAGGCCGTACTCCTCCATGACGTCGTCCACCCGCACCCAGTCCCGGATGTCGATGTCCGGCTCGTAGGGCATGTGCTCCACTCCGGGGTCCAGGTTGATGATGACGGAGTCCAGGCCCTGCAGGGTCATCCATTCCTGGAAGGCGTAGATCAGGGAACTCTTGCCGCTCCCGGCGGTACCGACGAAGTAGATGAAGCGCATTGTATCGCCCGAAAGGAACGCCGCCGCCCTTATCATACTTGCGCCGCGCCTCGGAAGAAAGGCCAAGGGCGTTCACCTCGTCAGCCTTTCTAATGCCTTGAGCAGCCCCTCCACCTTGTCCGCCCTTCTCCTGGTCGAGG
>JAJFUR010000015.1 GCA_021372335.1 Methanobacteriota archaeon | reverse complement strand
CGCCCTGACGGACCAGATGTTGGACGCCTCCAAGGTGCGGGAGCGGGAGGAGAGGCAGATCGTGGTGGAAGGTCACGACCACGAATCGATGCTCTACAACTTCCTTTCCGAACTGCTCTTCGTCTTCGACGTCACCGGCATGGTGTTCTCCAGGTACTCGGTGACCTTCTTTGCCAACGAGGTCCATTGCCGGGCCTGGGGGGAGAGGTACGACCCGCAGAGGCACGAGCCCAAGAAGGAGATCAAGGCCATCACCTACCACATGATGGCGGTGGACCCGGTGCGGCCGCTGGTGCGGGTGGTCTTCGATATCTGAGGAATAATCGTTACCTAGATAAGGGGACCCTCCGTTATGCCAACGCCGCGAACGGAGGTGAGCTGAACGGAGTTCGACATAATGGAAGAGGCGTTCCCCTTCGAAGGGAAGATACTGGTCTCCGACCTGCAGGGGCCGGTCACCGCCAACGACAACGCCCGGGAGCTCACCGCGGCGGTGGTGGAGAACGGCGAACGGCTCTTCCAGGCCGTCCGGAGATACGAGGGGGTGCTCTCGACCATATCCCGGAGGGAGGGCGTCAAGCCCGGAGATTCCCTGCGTCTTATACTACCGTTCCTCAAGGCCTACGGGGCGACCGATTCGTCCCTGCTCCGTTTCTCCAAGGAAAGTTTGCGCATCGTCCCCGGGGCGCAAAAGGCCATGCGCTTCGTGCAGGAACTGATGTCCAGCTTCATCGTCAGCACCAGCTACGAGCATTATGTGGGCGCGGTCTGCGATCGCATCGGTTTTCCGTTCGAGAACACCTTCTGCACCCGATTGAGCATGGACATGCTGGAGATCGAGGACTGGGAGGGGGAGACCCTTCGCACCCTGGCGAGGGAGATCGTCCGGCTCCCTCCCTTGGAGGTGCCGGAAGGGGCCCGCAGCATACGGGACCTGGGGCCGGACGCCCGCCTGGCGTTACGGCGGCTGGACGAGATATTCTGGACCGATATGACCGACCTGTCCTCCTACCAGCTGGTCTCCCAGGTGAGCCCAGTGGGAAGGGACGAGAAGGCCACCTCGGTCGTTGAGATATGCAAACGGATGAGCGTCCCCTTGGAGGACTGCATGTACATAGGCGATGGCGACACCGACGCCCGGGCCTTGCAGGTCGTCCGACGCAGCGGAGGGCTGGCCGTGGCCTTCAACGGCAACCTGAGCGCGCTGCAGGAGGCGGAGGTGGGGACGATCACCCCGAACGCCATCGTGACCTCGATCCTGGCCGAGCTCTTCTACCGGGGCGGCCGGGACGGGGTGCTGGAGGCGATCGAGGGGTGGAGCACGGAGGGTCTGCGGTCCACGGGCATGGTGCATAATTACCTGCTTAGGGAGCTCTCCCGCACCTTCCCGGAGGCGCTCCCCACGGTCAGGAGGATGAGCAAGGAATGCCTTCCGGCCATGTTCCACGAGGCCGCCCGAATGCGTATCCAGATGCGCCGCCCCCTTCCCAACGCCCCTTCCGACGAAATGTCATAAAGGGGACGATACGTTAAAATATGCTCTGCATTGTCCTTGACACCATGACCTTCTTTCTGGTCCGGATGCTCCGGCATCATTCCCGCGCAGACCGGTCGATGGTCCCTGACCCGGAGATGCTGGACTATTACTTCGAGGAGTATCAGCTGGGGGGCATCACTCGCACCCTGATCCGTTCCGACCCCCCTTCGAAGGGCGTCAGCCAGTGGCTGCCGCTGGGCACGGAGGGCCATAAGGGGCAGGATGGGACGGCGGGTCCAGTGGACGTCTGGCTTGTACACGACCTCCTCAACGACCTCATGAGCTGACCTGGACCGGGCATTTGATCAGGCATAGCCCCCATACCCTTTCATGTACTGCTCCGTTCTGGTCACCGCCCCCGACCTCAAGACCGCCAGGGACATAGGGCGGACCATGGTGGAAAGGGGGTTGGCGGCCTGCGTGAACATATGGGAGGTCAGCTCCATCTACAGATGGAAGGGCGAGGTGCACGAGGGACCGGAGGCGGCGATGCTGTTCAAGGTCCCTAGGGAGGGGTTCGACGCCCTGCGCTCGGCCATCCTCGAAGTCCATCCGTACGAGGTGCCGTGCATAGTGGGCTACGCCATCACGGCCGGCCATCCCCCCTATCTGGATTGGATCTCCGAGAGCGCTCCTCCCTCCGGCGGTGAGGCTCAAAAGCCTAGAAGGACTGGCAACGATTTAATAGGGCGCTGATCCGTTCGCTATCCGATCATGAACGATGAGCTAGACCAGAGCCACCCGCTGCTCCTGGACCTTCTGCGAACCCTCCAGCAGTGCGAGGATAAGGAATCAGCCATCAGGGCGGTGATGGACACGGTGGCGGGCATGCTCCGTCC
The DNA here is from genome assembly GCA_021372335.1 of Methanobacteriota archaeon. Taxonomy (GTDB): domain Archaea; phylum Thermoplasmatota; class Thermoplasmata; order Methanomassiliicoccales; family UBA472; genus UBA472. Next base: position 4,160 of record JAJFUR010000015.1, on the reverse strand, counting down.
CGAAAGGCTGTGCTATGTTCCGAACAAGGGCACGCCCATCGGGGACGCCGGCGCATGGACCTCCGGCGCCCGCCTTCTTCCCGACCAGATCGTGAAGCTCCTCCCCTCCAAGAAGGGGTTCTCCCTGGCCATCAAGGAGAAGGGGTTGCGCATCGGGACCCTGTGCGCTGACGACGTGGAGAGGCCGCGCGCCTTGGACAGCATGCTCCCCGTCCTGCTCATGGTCCCGGACGCCCTGGAGATCGCGTTCTCGAACATCAGGGCGCTCGAGGGGCTTCGCCTCTCCGAGGCTAAGCTGGCACAACTGTCGGAGTCCTTGGCGGTCGCCAACAGGATCCTTAGGCACGACATTGCGAACGAGATCCTCGTGGTAAGTTCGTCCCTGGACCTCTACAAGGCCAACCAAAGGGAGAGGGACCTCGCCCGGGCGCAATCGTCCCTGCAGCGCATGCAAGGCATCGTCCTCAAGATGAGGGAGCTGGACGGCTTCCTGCTCTCCCGGACGGAGATGATGCCGACCAACCTGCGCGAGGTGATCGACAAGGCGATGCCCTCTGTGGAGATTGCATACGAGGTGGTGGGGGACGGGAACGTGCTGGCCGACCCGGCCATCGGGGCGATCATCGAGAACATGGCCTCGAACGCCAAGCGGCACGGAATGGCCGGGCATATCACCTTCACGATATCCCAGGGTAACGGGACGGTGCTCTTGACCGTGAGGGATGACGGGAAGGGGATCCCGGAGGAACACCTCCCCAGGGTGTTCATCGAGGGGGCGGCCTTCGGGGAGGCGCGCGGGACCGGGCTCGGCCTCTATCTCATCAAAAGGACGATGGAGCGCTATGGCGGCAGCATCACCGCCGGCAACGACCCCCGCGGAGGGGCCAGGTTCGAGCTCACCTTCCAGTCCGCCTAGGCCCCGGGAAGGGGATGGAGGGTCCAATGACGAAGCGTCCGCCGGGCCATCGCCGGCCGCGGAGCCCCGGTCCTCACCTTCTCCCGTGCACGACCTCGTTGATCCACACCACCAGGCGGCGGTACGCCTCCCTTCCCCCGTCGGTGAGGACCACCTTCTGGTGCCCGTCCTCCTCTATCAGGGCGGTCAACCCCCGTTCGGTCATCCAGTCAAGGTACCTGCTGAAGACGTCATAGTTCGTGCCGACCGCGACCTGCAGACGGGTCCTGAGGATGGGGGAAGGCTCCCGCCACAGCCTCTCCAGGACCCTGGCGACGACATAGAGGTCCGGCCGCTCCATCGGCTCAGCGCCCCCCGCCCGGTTCCAGCAGGAGGTAGAGTTCGGCCAGCTTGCGGTCCCAATCCTCGGTCGATCGCCTGTGCTCCTTCCTGGCCCGAACGCTCTCGTCGAGGAAGAGGCCCGTTCCAAGCGCGATCAGCCCTGCCCCGATGATATAGGCGCCCCACCACCCAGGGCCGTAGAGGGCCATGATCTGGCCTCCTGATATGAATAGGAGGACGATGAGAAGGGTCTTCCCCGGTGCCCGGTTCCAAACCCCCCTGCGCCGGACCTCGAGCCATCTGGGCACCTCGGGGCAGATGTCCAGCAGGAGCCCTACCGATGAGCTGACGCCCTCCCTGTCCCTCATGGCGGCCAATATCCTCTCCGCCCAGGCCTCCTCCCTGGCGATGTCCTCCTGGCACCTTCTCCGGAGCAGGAGGACGCCCCCGGCTGTGGCGCCAGCTATGATCAGCGTGCCGATGCCGAGCAGCAGGGCATGCCCATGGCCGCTCGTCGGGCCGGTGAGGGCCAAGAGCACCACCCAGGCGACCAGGGCCAGGGACACGAGGACCAGTCCCCGGTCCTGATACGATCCCTTCTCCACGTCCAACGCATCGCGGGCCAGAATGTACGCGCTGGACAGGCTGTCCACCATAAGTTCCTCCACCCCCCTGTCCTCCGCCGGGCCGACGCCCCTCATCTTGGAGGAGAGGGCCTCCACACCCTCCCAACATTGGGCGTATATATAAAGGGAGAAAAGGAACAACCCCACCCCCAGTCCGGGAATGGCGGGAAGGAGGACCATCACCAAGAGCGCAGTGCGATGGGGGAGCGCCCGGAAGGCCGTCCGCCCCTCCCTTATCCTGGCCACGGACCACCTGGCGACCCGGACGTCGATAGAACCTCCCCGCTCCACCACCTCGTAGCCGGCCTTGGTGAGCGCGGAGCGGTCCAGCCTGCCCCCGAGGTCCACGGCATGCCAGGGGACGATGGTGATGAGCAGGCACACTCCAGCCGCGATGAGGAAGAACAGGTGCGCGAAGAACAGGAGATGGTCCGCCCCCTCGTCCGAAAGCCCGCCGAAGGGCATGAGCCAATGGAGCAGCGGTAGGAGGGCGATGCCCACGGCCAGGGAGACCAGGCCGGCGAACCACCAACTGGAAAGGGCCCTCCTCCACCTCATGGAAGGTATGAGGGACGGAAAGGCAGGTAAAGCTTACTCCTCGCCGATCAGTCGGGCCGATCGTGGAAGACGATGTTGGAATGGTCGACGACGACCGAGCCGTTGTGCGCCCTTTGTCCGCCTTCCGCCCTTTCCCTTTCGTATTCCTCCTTCAACCGCATGATCTCCCCGGGCGAGAGGTTGACCACGCCCTTGGCGAAGGACCCGATCCGGACGACGTCACCCTTCTTGAAGCGCCCCTCGACGGAGATGATCCCGCAGGGCAGGAGGCTGCCGCCCGCCCTCAGGGCCTCCTCCGCCCCCGGGTCGACGTTGATCTTGCCCCTGGGGCTCGCATACAGGATCCACCGCTCCCGGTTGGTGTACATCGCCTTGGCGGAGAAGAGCGTTCCTATGTTCTCCCCCTTCACCACCCTCAGGATGACGTCCCTCTCCCGCCCGTTGGCGATGACCGTGTTGCACCCCGCGCCCATGGCGATGCGGGCGGCGTTCACCTTGGACCGCATGCCGCCCTTGGAGCGACCTTTGGTGCCCCCTCCGGCCATAAGCTCGATGTCCTTGGTGATCTCGTCCACGGTGTCGATGAGGCGGGCGTCCTTGTCCGTCTCGGGGTTGCGATCATAGAGGCCGTCGACGTCCGTGAGGAGGATGAGTAGGTCCGCATCGATCTTGCTGGCGACCAATGCGGAGAGCTTGTCGTTGTCCCCGAAGGTTTCCCCTATCTCATCCGTGGAGATCACATCGTTCTCGTTCACGATCGGGATCACGCCAAGCTCGAACAGGACGTCCATCGTCTTCCTTAGGTTCAGGTAGACCTTCCGGTCCGAGAAGTCGTTGTAGGTGAGGAGGAGCTGCCCCACCGACCGGTCGTAGCGGGCGAAGACCTGGCGGTAGGTGAGCATGAGGGCCGCCTGCCCGACGGCGGCGCAGGCCTGCTTGTGCGGGATGTCCTTCTGCACGCCGTCCAGCCCTAGCTCGCTGCTCCCGGTGCCGATCGCCCCGGAGGTGACGATTATGGACTGGACGCCCATCCGCTCCAGCTCGATCAGTTGGCGGGCGACGTCGTCGAGATAGGCAGCATCGACCTTCCCCTCCGCATCACATATGGTGTTCGTCCCGATCTTTATGACGGTCCGGGTCGCCCTGATGTCCCTCATAGCACCTTCCTATGGATGAAAGGCCGGGCGTCCTCCCCCACATAGTCGGCCACGACATGGCCGGAGCCCATGAGGCGGTACTTGTAGATCGTCAGCCCCTCCAATCCCACCGGCCCGCGGGCGTGGGTCTTATTGGTGCTTATCCCCACCTCCGCGCCCAGCCCGTAGCGGTAGCCATCCGCGAAACGGGTGGAGCAGTTCCACATGACGGAGGAGGAATCGACCTCCTCCATGAACCTCCGCGCCGCCCGCTCGTCGTTCGTGATGATTGCGTCAGTATGGTGCGAGCCGTACCTGTTGATGTGGGCGATCGCCTCCTCCAGCGAGGGGACGGTCCTCACGGAGAGGACGAGGTCGTTGTACTCCGTCCTCCAATCCTCCTCGGTAGCCTTCTTCATCTCGGCGAGCGCGCGCGAGCCCTCGTCCCCGCGAAGCTCCACGCCGGCATGGCGGAGCCGTTCAGCGATGGCCGGGATGAAGAGCACGGCCACGCCCTCATGCACCAGGAGGGTCTCCATGGCATTGCACACCGCCGGATATTGCACCTTGGCGTCGTAGCACACCCTCATCGCCATTTCCAGG
>JAJFUR010000011.1 GCA_021372335.1 Methanobacteriota archaeon | reverse complement strand
CAATCCGGCGATCAATGCCACCACGCTCTGTAGGAGGTCCTCCCACCAGATCAAGGCAAGAATAATAGCGATGATGCCAATGATCGTCTGGAACCTCCCCAACCATTTGGACAGCTTCTCGAGGTACTTGCCTAGGGCTGGAATCGCGGGCAATATCCCTATTGCCAGTATTAACCCCGCCAAGATGTTAACTAATGCTAACCAATCCATTTCCTGTCACCTCCGTTCAAGGTATTTTCGTAAATATCAGGTTCTTTGATATTAATAATTATCTGCGCTATGGCTCAAAATCTGGACGATTATTATGAAAAAATAGCATTTTATATAAGGTCATTCTGCAGCGAACGCTAAGAACCAGGATGTATGGGCACATATCGCACCTGTATGGTCCTCTCCGAACTAAAGGAACGATCGGGAACGATCGGTACGCCATGGATTTATATCCCGCTGACCCTCTCCCGTTCTGACCCAATGGCCTTTGCCAAGCCGGTGAGGCATCGGGCAGGGAGGGATTAAACTGGCATCTAAGAAATCAACGAGCGGTAAGGCCAAGACATCGGGTGGGAGGAAGGGAAACGAGGATGAGATGGTGGACGAGCGTCCCGCCGTCATGAAGAAGAACCCCATCCGGGCCCTTATGTTCAAGGACGCACTGCTGGAGGAGATCGTGGACGGCCTCAAGGCAGGGCAGATCCCCAAGGAGGACATGGACGAGGCGCTGTTCCTCACGACTACCAATGCGATCCTCGAGATCATCGGAATGAACCTCCCGGAGGACCTTAAGCTCGTGTTCGTGGAAAACCTAGACGATTACCTGTCCATCGCCATGATCAACAAGGAGCACGCCGTGGACCTGCTGGGCCAATTCCGGGACGGGTTCTTGGCATCCCATGAGGACAGCTTCGAGGACGAGAAGGCCCTTCTAGAGGCCCTCACCGATTACGAGGAGGAGTGGTGGGGCTCGCCCAAGGACTTCCTGGGCGGGGCGGTCCCAAATGACCTCATGGAAGAGGCAAGGAAAAGGATGGACACCATCCTCGAGCAGGAGGAGGGGGCTGACCAGGAATGCGAGGGGGAAGAGGAGGAGGACTACTGGGCCTCCCGTTCCTATGTGATCCGCGACCTGTGGTTCCCCTCCCTGTTGGATAGCATTACCAAAGAGCCTCTGCCATCCCCGCAGAGGCGGGAGGTGCTGTTCACAGCCGCGGCCAACGCCATCCTCGACATAGCGGTGAACGTAATGCCGGATTTCATGAGCGAAGAGATGTTCGAAGGGCTGGACCGCTACCTGGAGCTGACTCTGGTGAACAAGGAATGCAAGGTGGACGTCCTGACCATCTTCGAGGATGCGTTGGCCAAGTTCGAGAACGAATGGTGGACCACCGCCCTGAAGGAACTCGGAGGGAAGAGCCCGGACGAGGCCATACAGGCCATGGGTCGAAGGTACGGTTTGTGAAGGGCACGAAATGTCCGACCGAGCATGGAGCACGTCCGCCCCGGCCAAGGTCATCCTGCTGGGGGAGCACGCCGTGGTCTTTGGAAAGCCCGCCTTGTCCGTGGCGATCGGGCTGCGGCTCCGGTGTCAGATCCGGCCATCGAACGTGTCCACCCTCAACGGCATCAGCCTCACGCAACAGAACTACTCGTATGTGTCCGCCTGCCTTGCCAAGCACAACGCGGGTCCAACCGCCGTAGTGACCGACTCCGACTTCCCCTCCGGTTCAGGGCTCGGATCCTCGGCCGCGGTCACCGTAGCCCTCCTGGCCGCGCTAAGCTCCGCCGAAGGGAGGTTGAGGGAGGATGTGGTCGCGAAGGAGGCCTTCGAGGTGGAGTGCGAGGTGCAGGGACGAGCAAGCCCCATCGACACCTCGACCTGCGCGCATGGAGGCGGCATACTCGTTAAAAAGGAGGGATCGGACGGGCTCCTCTGGGAGATCGTAAAGGACACCAGAAGATGGTGCGTGCATGACATCAAGGTCCCCTCGATGACCCTGGTCGTAGGCTTCACCGGAAAGGCCGCCCCCACCGGTCCGCTGGTGGCCAAGGTGAAGCGGTACGTGGACCGCAGCACCTTCGCTCGGGACATCATCGATGAGATCGGGGACATAACACTGGATGGGGCGGCCCAGCTCGCCAAGGGTGACCTGGAGGGTCTGGGGCGAACGATGACCAAGGACCACAAGCTGCTGGCGATCCTCGGGGTATCCTCTCCCGAACTGGACAAGCTCGTCGCTTCCGTCCTCCCCCATTCGTACGGAGCGAAGCTCACTGGGGCGGGGGGCGGAGGGAGCATGGTCGCCCTAACGGACCAGCCGCAGAAGGTAATGGAGGTGATCCGGAGGAAGGGAGGGCAACCGTTCGTAGGGGTAACGGGGGTCCCCGGGGTGAGGATCGAATAAAAAGTGTTCTTAAGAGGTTTAGATAAGGTCCTCGAACTCTTTGACAAGATCAGGGTGGCGGTCCTTGATCGCCCGGAGGATGTTGTGCACCGACATCTTGTCCACATTGGCAGTGGAAAGTGTCTCGATCACCCCGTCCAGGGTCTGGTCGGACAGGGTCAGGAACTTCTCCTTGGCCATCCAGTTGCGCCACAGGCGGTTCTCCATCGAGTCGCGCCACCTTTTATCGTAGGGCATCAGGGCCTGCTCGCTGTAGTCATTGGCCTGCGCGCAATCGCCTAGCACCTCCCCGGCGTACTTTCCGGACAACAGGCCGTTGGCGATGCCCCCTCCCGTGATGGGGTCGATGATCCTTGCGGCGTCCCCTACCAGCATCAGCCCACTCATCACGGACCGCTCCACAGGCGGGGAGACGGAAACGCCCCCGGCAACAGCCTCCAAGGGCTGGCCGCAGCTCAATCGTTCGTCCTTCTTGATCCAGGCGTCCAGGTACCGCTTGACCTCCCCGGCCTTCTTCAGCTTCGAGGCCAGGACGCCGATGCCGACGTTGGCCGTGTCATCGCCCTTGGGAAAGATCCATATATAGCCGCCTGGAGCGGCCGAGCCGAGGATGAACTCGCAGTAGTCCGGCTCGGTCCTCAGATTGGCCATTCGGTACTGGTAGCAGGTGGTGATGTCCCCGGTCTTCAGTGAGGTATCGATCCCGGCCCAGCGGGCCACCTGGGATTCGAACCCGTCCGCCCCGACGACGCACCCGGCGGTGAGCTTGACAGGCTCCCCCTCCCGCATGGCCTTGACCCCGATGACCCTGTCGCCCTCCTTGAGGACGCCCACGGCCGCGGTCTTCAGCCATATCTCCGCCCCGGCCCGAGCGGCGTCCGCGGCCAAGGCTTTGTCGAAGAGGTGCCTCTCCAGCACCATCCCGACCTCGTTGCCCGCCTGGCTCTCATCGATCCGGAAGACCTTGCCGCCCGGGGACACGAGCTTGGCGCCCGCGATCTCCGCTGCCACCCACCGGCGGTCCACCTCTACCCCGGCCTTCTCAAGCCCCTTCCTGTTCACGCCCTCGGCGCAGCGCAGAGAGGCGCCGATCTCCTGGCGCTTCTCTATCATCAGCACCCTCGCCCCCTTCTTGGCCGCATGCTTGGCGGTCATGCTGCCCGCCGGCCCAGCCCCGACCACGATCACATCATAATCGGGGCTCATCGCTTTCCCTCCATCCTAAGGGCGCCGGCGGGGCACACCCGCACGCATCGCCCGCACTTGTTGCAATCCTCGTTGAACTCCGGCACCACTTCATTGAGGTAGATAGCGTTCTGGGGGCAGGAGCCCACGCAGGCGCCACAATGCATGCATTTCTCGATGCTCACGATCATTTGATCCCTCCTTATGTATGCTCCGTGCCTCTGGTCCGCCTCCATTCCTCTATGGGCACGGAGAACCTCTTCTCCACCTGCTCCCGGTATGTCGGCCCTCCGTTATAGGCGCAGAACGGAATGATCCTGCCATCAGGGACGACATAATGTATAGCGCACCGCTTTACCCGTTCGATATCGTAGTTGTACATGTCCTGGAAGTGCATCCCGCCGATCATCATCATCTTCCAGGAGAACTCGGCAAGCGACCCCTTGGAACTGTCCCCCATGAGGGAGCCCAGCAATTTAAGGAAGGTCCTCATGTCCAACCCCTCGGGCATCCTTTCCTCATGCATGTACTTCCTGAGCAAGGCGTAGACCTTGACCTTGCTGGGGAACTTCATCTTGGACCTCTCCGCCTTCTTGGAGAGCTCGTAGAGGTCCCTGAACAGGGGCTCCACATCCACAAAGGACGTCAAGGGCACCACGTGGTCCTTATCCTGAATGAACACGTAGGTGGCAATGCCGCAATGGGGGTGCGTGGTGAACGTGACCTTCGGCTCCCCGATGAGCGCGGAGGCCAAGGTCGAGATCGGAACGACGCTGGGAACGGGGAACCAATCGCTCTTCCTAATCTGACCGTTGGTCTGGACCTCGAAGTCCTTTGCGAGGTCTGGAAGGGTGTACCGCTGTTTGGCCAATTCGTCCTTGTTGATCCTCCCGGTGAAGGCCACCGGCTGGAAGTTGATCCCTCGGACCACATCCGTGTTCTCCAACGCGTATCTGAATATCGGCCCTATCTGGCTGTCGGTGACGCCCTTGACGACGACGGGCACTAGGACCACGGACGGCCTCTTCTCCAATCTCCGGACGTTCTCGATGACCTTCATCTTGATGTCGAGCAGCTTCCTTCCCCTGGATATCATATAGATGTCATCGCTCATTCCGTCGAACTGAAGATAGATGGTGTTGAGCCCCGCCTCCACCGAGGCCTTCAAGAACTCGAAGTCGTTGGCGAACATGATGCCGTTGGTGGCCACCTGGATCTGGGCAAAGCCCAGTTCCTTGGCCTTCCGGACCACATCGACGAACTGGGGGTAGATCGTGGGCTCTCCCCCGGCGAACTGGATAGCCGGACATGGGACCGGTTTGCTGTCCCGCAGCACCTGCATCATCTTTACGACCTCTTCGAAGCTGGGCTCATACACATAGCCGGCCTGATTGGCGTTTGCAAAGCAGATCGGGCATTTCATGTTGCACCGGTTGGTGAGGTCCAGGTTGGCCAACGCGGTGTGGCTCAGATGCAGATCGCAGAGCCCGCATTCGTTCGGGCAGACCTTGGCATGGGGGATGAACGGATTCTCCACCCCGACACCATCATAGGCCAGCCCCTCGCATTTGAGGTACAGCTCCACGTCGGACCAGACGACATCATGGAAATGCCCGTGCTCAGGGCAGTCCTTGTCCATGACCACCTTGCCATCCTTCTCCGACATGGTCGCCGTTATTATCTTGCCGCACTCGGGACAAAGGGACCCCGTCGTTTTCGGCAACCCTTTTGGCAATGAATATTCTTTAGCTATCACGATTGCACCCCAGACTGGTACTTCGGCACGATAATATAATATTTATGTAGCGACCTCAGCGACATGTAAGGCCATGAACATCATTGACGTTTTAAGACTGGATTTAGGGGACATAGAAAGGGAGTTTGCTCAAATAGCATCCGTCCTGGGAAATATCGGCCTGTCGAACTATGAGGCCAGGGCGTATGTTGCGCTCATCCTCGGGACCCACGCGACCGCTGAGGAGGTGGCCGAGATGGCCATGATGCCCCGCACCTCAGCCTATAAGGCACTGGCAGGCCTGACGGCAAAAGGTTTCGCCCAGGAGGTCGATGGCCGTCCAACCATCTTTTACCCACTGGACGTTGAGGAGCTTCGGGAGCGTACAATGAACGAACTCAACGGGGCGTTCGCCAAACTGAGTTCGATAAAGGGATTGCTCTCGGAAAAGGGGACCCCCGAGCTTGTCTACACGGTCCACGGTCGCAAGAAGGTCCTCGCGAAGATCGGGGATATGTTGGAGACCGCCAGGGATTCGTTCATGATATCCTCCCCCAGGATGCAGGACATCAGGGCCGAACTCTCCAACCAGTTCAAGGAGGCGATGGGCAGGGGGGTTCGGGTCACCATCATCACCGAACCGATGGTGAAGGTGCCCTCAGCAAGCGAGGTCTTCAGGAGGAAAGGCCTCATCGCCACCGATGTCATCATAGATGGGACGACCGCCATGATCGCCACCAAGGACCTTGACCTGGGCGGATACTCGGACAACCCGCTCCTCGCCGCCCATCTGGAGAACTTCCTTCATATCTTGATGAGCCCGTTCCCGTAACCTGACTGTAGCTCTCCCCCTTTTTATCCCTCCCGGGCTTGCCAAAAGGGATGACCGAAAATGGTTGCCCGCGAAGGCTTGCCCGCGACCGTCGGGGGCAGATGCCGTTCTCCATGATCGCTTTGGCGCTCATAGTGACCTCGAGCCTCTCGATCGTCTTGCTCAGCGAGATCGAGGATGGGGCCACGGACATCGGGCTCACGATGGATGAGATCGATGAGATGGCTGCGCTCTCCGCCAGCGCCCGGCAAAAGACCGAGGGGCTGGCATGGCAGGCCCTGCTGACGACCTGCGCGGGTGACACCGTCAACGAGAGCGCGATGGTGGAGCGGTTCAACCATCAGCTCTCGGCGCTCATGGCCTCGGAGTTCCCGATCGTGAGGTCCGGACTGACGGCCGAGGTGAACGTCAGCGGCGTCCATCTCACGTTCATGCGTTTGGCCCTCGACCCCGGCGATTCCCCAGCGAGCATCGTCGGGACGTACATCCCCGCCTATGTTGGAGCGGAGGGCAACATCACCATCAAGGTCATTTCGAAGGACGGCAACCTTACCAGGGATTATCCTTTGAAAGGGCTGGGCCAGGTCCCTTGGCCGCTGCTGAAGGACCGCATGGACAGCTTCGAACGAGAGGTCAACGACGGGTTGGGGGACCTCAGCTCCATGGTCAACTATATGCTGGAATCCTTGGCCGCCTATCGCACCCTGCAGGGATGGGGAGCAAGCGTCAACGGGGCCCGAGGGCTGGAGGAGACGCTGACGGAGAGGGACCTCCTCAACGCCCTAGACCTCGGGCTGGTGTTGTTACAGATGGAGGTGTTCCGAAGCGCATCCCCCTGCCTCGGGATGCGCACGGACGCCCTGGACGGACAGGGGTGCTGGGACTATGTGAGCGCGGCCTTGTCCGGAGGCGGAAGGATCGATCCCGCGGACCTGTTCTTGGGGCTGTACGGCTATGATGAGCTGGATTGGCGCAGGGTCTTCTCCCAGGCGCTGTACTCTGCCGTTGACAAGGTCGCCCTGAGGTGGATGGAGCACTTACACCTGATCGATCTGCTTGAGATCGTGGAGACTGTCGGGGAGAAGATCTATTTCGCTGTCAACGATCTCATCGACGATGTCCTGGACGTGAACATGGCGGAAAGGCGGTTCAAGGAATGGTTGGAAGAGGAGTTCGAGGCGTCCGGGGTCCCCGAGCAGCTTTATCGCTATCTCGGCTCCGATGGACCCGAGGAAACCATCCAGGTACGGCCAGGCACAATGCTCCTCCTAGATGAGGATTGGGAGGAGGTCCCAGCCCTGATCGGAGGCGATGTCGTCCTGGACATACCGAAGGTCGACATCATGGCCTGGGAGGGATGGGGCGATTTCCATGAGCAGTACAAGAAGGGCACCAAGGAGATCATCAGCACCATACGAAGCGAGATCTATGCGGTCGCGGAACAGATCTCAATGGGCCTGTCCCTCCCTTCGACCATCCTCTCTTTGGACCCCAGGGACGGCAAGCCCTTTCTGGAGGAGATAAAGGCCTCCCTCTCCGATGCCCTGTGCAATAAGGAGAGATGGCTTAGACCGGCGATCGCCGCGGCAGAGGTATCGGTCACTAGCATGGACCCGATGGCCGAGGCCGCCAAGGCTGAGCTGAGGGAGAACCGGGACGATATCCTGCGAAGGCAGGAGGTCATCGACACCCTGGTCTCGAGCGTGGCTGAGCAATTGTTGAGCACGGCGATGGCATCCATGCCGGACGCCTCCCTGCTTTGGGATGAGAACCTAAGGGCCATCGAAGGCCGTATCATCGAGGACGGCCCCTGGGGCGTCTACGCTGCGATGGAGGGCGCGTTCGAACGGCGTGCGGAGTTCCTCGAGGAGCAGTTCGTTCGTGGGCTGAGCGCGGGGAGCGGGGATGGTCGCTGTTCATGCCTGGCCGAGGTCATCGCCAGGACAGGGGACCCCACGGCCGGGCTCGGCGTTGTCCTGACCGATGATGTGAACGACCTCCTGTCGGAGATATCCCACGGGCTTTCGCTGCGAGGGAACCAGGTGGAGGTCGACATTCCAGCCACCCCCGGGTTCGCCCTGCTCGGTACGGACGGGCGGGTCTATCACGAGTCCCTGCAAGTACAGGTCTCATACCCAAGCATGAACGGACCGGGAGAAAGGCTGGTGGTGTCCATCGCCGATCCCCGCCATTTCCAGGGGGGGCAGGGGGAACCTCAAACGCACGATACGGACCTCGTCAGCATGAAGACCGCCTCCTTCCAATCCACATGGGGCATTTCCTTCGACGGGGAGGTGGATGTGACCGTGCTCTCAGGGGGAGAGGCCGGGGAGGTGGTCCCGATGGAGCTGCGAAGGGGGATCGCGCTTGGATCGGAGCAGACCGTCACCGTGCTCACCGCTCACGCCCTCATGGGGGTCGATTACGTTAACATCAACACCTTGGGGGACCACCTGTCCAATGTCATCGAAGGGCTGCTGCGCCCCATACGGGAAGGGCTTGAGGACATTTCCTCCGGGCTGAGGGCGGTCTATCGGCTGATTCAGAGCACGATCGACAGGCTGATCGACACTGGCAAGGAGGTGCTCGAAATCCTTTCGGCCAAGCTGGGCGCCCTCGTCGAACAGCTTCAGGACTTCCTTCGGAAGGCCATCTCGACGATCGAGGATAAGCTCGCCGAGGTCCTGCTCGATATAATAGGGGAGAGGTCCTTCCGCCTCTGCTTCCTCGGGGTGGAGATGGTGATAGATGTCAGGCCACGGGACATGATGTACCGGGAGGTAAGCATCCCCGCCTCATTCTCCATGGCCTTCAGGGCCAATGGCTGTAGGATAGACGTCACTACCCGCCTGATCAAAGGGCCCGAGGAGATGAGCCTGCTTGCGAACGCTTCCCTACTTGGGGATGGATGGTCGGTCCACGCGGTGATCGACCCGTTCATGGACGTCTTCCAGCACATGGTGGAGGTCAGGGGGATCATGGACGACGCCTGTGTGGAGCTGGTAATGCCAGAGGTCCTTTGCTACCGGGAGGTGACCTTTGCCCTCTCCGACATCCCCGGGGTGGGGGCGCTGCTGGCAAACATCCCCCTTCCGATCCCCGGCCTCAAGGGCTCCGTGGACGCCGGCATTTCCCTGATGGTCCTGGAAGGTCGAACGGACGATGTGGTGATAAACGAGTACGAGCTGAACCCGGCCGGAGAGGACGCAGGGAGGGAATGGGTAGAGCTCTACAATCCCACCTCCCAGGTCGTCGATCTCGCTGGCTGGTCCTTAGAGACCCGGCATGGGGTGCAGGGCGCGCTCCCGCTGAGCGGCGTGCTCCTGCCCGGTTCCCGAACTGTCCATCACTTCCCGGGCCAAGCATTGGACAATATGGGGGAGGGATTCCCCTACGAGGAGGGCATCGTACTGAGGGACGAGCACGGGCGCAGGGTGGACAGCACGCCCTTCTCCACGGACTGCTGGAACGATGGAAGGACCTGGCAAAGGGCTAAGGATGGCGTGGATAGATGGGAGTTCCGGGACGGGACGAAGGGGACTTCGAACGGAAAGGACCACCTGTCCCGCTTTGACCTCGACCCTCTCCAACAGGCCTTCGCGGCGGCCGTGACCGAATCCATCTACCAGCTAACGTCGACGGGCCCGAGCATGGAAGGCCTCGCTCTGACACTTGAGACAGCGATCCTCCGTTTCGGAGAGAGGCTCTCCTCCGAGGCCCTTGAAAAGGAGGTCGTAATAGGGGCTTATGTCGAGGTGGCGGTCACCGAGGCCTCGTCCACCGCTAAGGCCGGAATGCGAATGGAGGCTGTTTGGCGATGCGGAACGCTGCGGGACACCCTACATGACCTGGTCGGATCGGCAGGTGTCGTGGTCGCATCCTTCGGAAATCCCTTCCGGGCATATCTGGACGGCCTCTCAGGGGCCGATGGTATTTGGTTGGGCATGTCCTCGTTCGGAGCCATTGGTATCCCCAAGATGATTTCCGCTCCCGGGTTGGACCTCGAGGTGAGATACCAGACCACCGTCTCTGTTAACCTGGGGGTCCTGGCGATGGCGCTCGGCGTTCGGAGCCCTGGATGGGCGGTAGAGGCCGGGGCCAAGGTCAGCGGGGTCCCAGCCGCGGCCGTGCCCGCCCTCAAGGTACCAGTGGGGACCATGGCAGACATCTGGCTATGCAAGGCCACTGTGCAGAGGTGCATGGTCTAGGCCGTTCAATTGCATTCATCGGCATCGGGGCTAGGCCGCTTGGAGGCACCCCATATCTTATCTATTGGCAAAGGATATTGGAGGCCGAGGTACAGCATATGGTTAGCCTGAACGATCTGATCGAGGAGCTCGACTGCACCCTGGAGGACTTTTTAGACCAGGTAACTCTGGCCATCGACCTTCTTGAGGAAGGCGAGCAGGAAGAGGCCGTTGAGGTATTGAAAGGGCTCGAAGAGGACCTCTTCGACTTCCTTGGATATGAGGAGATGGAAGAGGGCGAGGAAGAGGCGGAGGAAGAAGAGGAGGAAGAGGAGGAAGAGGATAAGCCCAAGAAAGCCCCGGCCAAGAAAGGTAAGAAGTAGAAGGGGCCATCCGGAGGCCCAGAAACCGTTTCAACTCTCCTATTCTATCAGCTCTTGCCCTTGCATGTAAGGCCGCAGGACCTTGGGGATGTGTATGCGCCCTTCGCGATCCTGGCAGTTCTCCATGATCGACACCATGGTCCTTGGCAGGGCAAGCCCGGAGCCGTTCAGTGTGTGCACGAACTCGCTCTTGAGGTGCGGCTCGGGACGGTACTTGATCCTTGCCCGGCGGGCCTGGAAATCGGTGAAGCAGCTGCATGAGGACACCTCAAGCCAGCTTCCAGATCCCGGCGCATGGGCCTCCAGGTCATAGGTCTTCGCGGAAGCGAACCCCATGTCCCCCGTGCATAGCAGGAGCGTGCGGAAGGGCAGCTCCAGACCGCGCAGCACGTCCTGAGCGTCATTGAGCAACGACTCCAACTCCTGGAATGAGCCATCTGGAAGCACGAACTTCACCAGCTCCACCTTGTTGAACTCATGCACCCGGATCATCCCCTTCATCTCCGCATGCCGGCCCGCCTCCCTTCGGAACGAGGGCAGGTAGGCGGTATAGTAGATGGGCAGGTCCTCCTTGGCCAATATCTCATCCTGCAGCAGATTGGTGACCGGAACCTCCGCCGTAGGGTTCAACCAAAGGTCATCCCGTTCGCACCAGTACATGTCGTCCTTCATCTTGGGGTACTGGCCCGTACCGATGACCGCCGCTCGGTTGACGACCACAGGCGGGAAGACCTCCGTATAGCCCTGGCGATGATGCAGGTCGAGCATGTAGTTGATGAGGGCCCGCTCCATCCTGGCACCGTCGCCCTTGAGCACGAAGAAGCCGCTCCCAGCCACCTTCACCCCACGCTGGAAGTCGATGATGTCCAGGTCCTCCCCCAGGGCGATGTGGTCCTTAGGCTGGAAGTCGAAATCGCGCACCTTGCCGAACTCCATGACGATGCGGTTCTTCTCATAGCAGTCCCCGATCGGTACCGTCTCGTGCGG
The DNA here is from genome assembly GCA_021372335.1 of Methanobacteriota archaeon. Taxonomy (GTDB): domain Archaea; phylum Thermoplasmatota; class Thermoplasmata; order Methanomassiliicoccales; family UBA472; genus UBA472. The sequence goes on along the minus strand of JAJFUR010000011.1, from coordinate 1,661 downwards.
AATGTTCGGGAAAAGGAGCACCACGTCATCCCTCTGGGCCTCCAGCTCGGCGACCCTAGCATCCAGCTGTCCAATGCGAACAGCGACCTCCTTCATCCTCGTCACCGCCTCGGCCTTTTCTTCCCCGCTCAGCTTCGATATGCGCAGGGAGGCCTCGTTCCGCTCCTTCCTGAGGCGGTTGCCTTCGTCCACGACCGCCCGCCACTCCCTGTCCAGCTCCAAGAACCTGTTCAGGATATCCTCGTCATACTTGCGGTCCCTGAGCATCGTCCGGACTGCCTCGGGGTCGTGTCTGATCACATTGACGTCCAACACAGCGCTCACCCTAAAGATTGATGTCTCCTCTGCCTTCCATGTAACGGCGGTCGCATAGCAATACGGTGTGGCCAACCACCTCTATCAGCACCGAGCCTGACCTTTCGGCCAGCTCTTCGGCCACCTCTTCCCTGTCCTTCTCGACGCTCGGCAGCAGCCTGACCTTGACGACCTTGCGCATCTTGACCTGCCTGGCCACCTCGTCGATAAGGGAGGCCGTGACCCCTTCCTTGCCCACATGCACGGTAGGCTGCAGGCCATGCCCCACCCGTTTCACGTCCTTCAGCGTTCTTCGCGGCATGTCCTCCTCTCCTTGGTCTCCCTGAGGTACGGCCTTCTTCTGACGGAGCCACATTCAAGACAGTGCGTCCCTATCCTATGGTTCCGCAGGCGTACCCGGCAATTGAGGCCGGGCACGAGGGGCGCTGAGCAGCGCCGGCAGTATAAGGCGCCTTCGGGCATGGGAACCTTGGTGCGGACGGAGATGCGCCTTGCAAGTCCCATATAGCGCTTTGCCCGCTCCAAGTTCCCTCTCAAAGCCTCCTCCTCCGACATCCGGACCAGGATGGCCATCCTCTTACGGGCGATGCCTCGGACCTGGCCGTTCGTCACCTTCTTCCTGCTCACAGGGATTTCCTTCGGGGTGCCATAATGCCATCTCGTTAAATAGGTTTGTCCGCTTCCCATCCAGGCCGCCGCCCTAAGGGAACGCCCCCCGATGAAAGGCCAGGCAGTACATGGAAGGGAACGATCCTTTCTCCCCCCGACGGTCAATAGCACCCGCCCTCCAATGCCCAGGTCATTCCAATACTGCGTCCCGCCATCGACCGATCGCCGGTACCCATCAGGTTATAGGCGATTGTGACGATAGAGAGTTGCGACAACGATCGGACCGATCCAGCTATCATGACAGGTATAAGGGAGAAATAGGGCGGGTTAACTCCTGGCCATATCCTGAGCGGGCTCGACCCTCCTGAGGTCGGTGACCGTTCTCTTCGACGCCTCTCCCCGGCGGTCCCCGAAAGGCCTAGGACCCAACACCCTCCGAGGATCGGGTACCCAGTCCTATCCATCTTCCCAAGCTTGGACCAAGGCAGGCTGAGAGTGCCCAACCCACCCCTATCATTGTACCGGATGCGTTGCATGGCCTGGCCTAATGGGAGATGGTCCCCTCAATCGCCCCTTCCCACTCGGTCAGGGCTATGCCCTCCCAGTTGCCCTTTCCATCAGTCTTATATAGGAAAATAGGAATGTAGCCATCCCGTCGCATTAATGCAATCACAGGTGGTATGATATGGCCAGAAAGCCGGGAAGGATGTACAGGAGGCTCACAGGGCAAGCCTATA
>JAJFUR010000049.1 GCA_021372335.1 Methanobacteriota archaeon | reverse complement strand
CAGGACGTGGCCCTGCTGGACTCCCGCAAGAGCGTGACCTTCGCCCAGGCCCTGAAGCTGCCCGTCCTGGGGATCGTGGAGAACATGAGCGGGCTCGTCTGCCCGCACTGCCATGGTGTCATAGACCTGTTCAAGGTCGGCGGCGGGGAGAAAGCGGCCGAGGAGATGGGGGTGCCGTTCCTGGGCCGGGTGCCCTTGGACCCCGACGTGGTGCTGGGCGGGGACGATGGGACGCCCATCGTGCTCAAGGAGAGGGAGAACCCCGCCTCCAAGGCCTTCGAGGAGATAGTGGAGAGGGTGCTGGTCAAGGTGAACGGAGGGAAGTGAGTGGTCCGGCTGTTGGTGACGGCCGAAGGCCCCACCCTGGACGACCTGGTGGAGGAGGACTTCGGGCACGCCCGCTACCTCCTCATCGTCGACCCGGAGACCTGGACGGTGGAGGTCCATGACAACCCCAAGAAGCACACCGACATGGGCCATGGCATCCAGACGGCCGAGAACGTGGCCAAGCTGAGGCCGGACGCGGTGCTCACCGGGTACGCGGGGGAGCACGGCCGAAGGAAGATGGAGGAGCTGGGGATAAGGATCATAACGGACGAGGAGGGGACCGTGCGGGACGCGGTGAACGGGTACATCCGCAGGCATATGAGGAAGTGAGGCTCCACCGGAACGTCCGCTGCCTAAAGGAATCGGGCCGTTACGACGAACGCCGTTCTGTTCTTTTCATTTTATTCGTATTTGTACGAAGGGGTGCGTATGCCCCCTTGTTGCTGGCTCGTAAGGAATGCTAGTCATTGGCACGCAATGGCCATCGACTCCGAGCGTTGCATCTCCGATTTTCAATGCGCATATAGATTATAATCGTAATATTTCTGCAATTTCAGTAATTATTTCCCAAAATATCTGTGAATATCGTATGTTACATCCATAGATTTAAGTAAGGGCCTGAAAGTAGCTACCCCCTCATGGATGTCAGATCCCATCCATCTGAGAGCAGCAAACGGCACTGCCCCGCCGGTGCCGGCCTCGATCGGTCAGAGAGAGAGGTTGCCTGGGCGGACCTCCTGGACGAGCATGGCGTTGCCAATGCCCGGAGCAGGAGGCGGTTTGAAAGCGCCATCCGCGAAAGGATGAGGGCCGGGGGAGGGCGCTCGATGAGCGCCGTTGATCCGCGAAGGGGCTGGCCTGACCCAAGGCAGCGCCTAGGCGAGCGCGCGCCGCGAGGAGGTGCCCTCTGATGCTGGGGCGGGTACTCAACCGGACGAACGGCAACGGGAACGTCATCCTCCTGGCCACCGACGGCTCCAAGCCTGCCCTCACCGCCACCAAGAGGGCGGTGGAACTGGCCAAGGCCATGGGCGCCACCCTGCACGTCGTCTGCGTGGAGGAGGACATCATGAGCATGCCCCTCGAGCGGAAGGAGGAGCTCCTGGCCGAAGAGGCGCTTCTGGGCATCCATGCCAAGGGAGGGGAGGTGGCCATGGAGTGGGCCGCCCGCAACTCCGTCCCGGCGGTGCTCAAGACCTATCCGGGGGGGCCGGTGGTGGGGGCCATCCTGGACTATGCCAAGCAGGTCCATCCTACGTATATAGTCCTGGGGCATGCCGGGCGCAGCGGCTGGGAGAAGATCGCCCTGGGCTCGGTGGCCGAGGGGGTGATGAGGCACTCCCCCTACCCGGTGATAATGACCAGGGGCTATGACGACACGTACATAGCCGATATCCTGGAGGTCGCCAAGACCATGCTGAGGCCCCCGGAGGAGCTGGCCGAGGAGGTGCCCCCGATCCCCCTCGAGCAGCTGCACATAGGGCGTAAGATGAAGATCGCCTCCGGCACCCTCCTGGCATTCCTGGTGCCCTACTTCGGGCTGGGCGCGCTCAACTCGCTGGCCGTGGGCACGGCCACCGCCAAGGTCCTGGGGGACGCCAACGTGGCGGTGATCTGGGTGCTGCTGCTGTTCCCCATCGGCTGGCTCACCGCGATCACGTTCCATATCCTGTCGAGCAGGGAGGAGGCCGGACCATGACCAGTGTCGTGGCGATGGTCATCGTGGTGGCCCTCATAGCCGTATCGATGGGGGTCGCCGTGTTCACCCGGCGTTCGGCAAGGACCTCCTCGGAGTTCTACGTGGCCGGGCAGAACATCAGCTGGCTGCAGAACGCCCTCGCGCTCACCGGGGACTACCTGAGCGCAGCGTCCTTCCTTGGGGTGGCAGGCGCCATAGCCATATTCGGCATAGACAAGACCTGGGACGGACTGGGCTACTTCGGCGGGTACATAGTGCTCCTGGCGCTGCTGGCCGTGCCGCTGAGGAAGGTGGGCAAGTACACCGCGTCGGAGGTGATGACCACCCGCTTCAAGGGGAGCCGGTCCCTGCGCATGGGCGGAATGCTGGGGACGGTGGTGATCTCAACCTTCTACGTCGTCCCGCAGATCGTGGGGGCGGGCGCGCTCCTGCAACTGCTCCTGGGCTGGAACTACACCTTCTCGGTCCTGGTCATCGGGGTGCTCGTGATAGCGTACGTCACCACGGGAGGGATGCGCGCCACCACTTACAACCAGATCATCCAAGGGCTGGTGCTCTGGAGCGCCATGCTCATCATAATGGTCCTGATGCTGGGCGTGTCCTTCGGGTTCGACCCGGGCGAGGTGCTCTCGCATGCGGACGATATGATCCCGCCCAAGCTGGCCTCCGATCTGCTGGCCAACGATCCCAGCGTCCCGGACCTCTCCACCCTGACGCCGGACGAGGCGATCTCCTTCGTCAGCTCGAGGCTCACGGGGGAGGCCACCGCGCTCACGCCCGGAACGTTCGCGCCCAATTGGATGAACACCATGGCCCTGGCCGCCGGGCTCGTCTTCGGAACGGCCGGGCTGCCGCACGTGCTCACCCGGTATTACACGGTGAAGAGGCCCAAGGACGCCCGCACCTCCACCATCGGGGTGCTGCTCATGATCGGGTCCTTCTACATCATGACCGTGTTCGTCGGGCTCGGGGCGATGTACGTCCTTTACCCAGACCTGATGGGGTACTTCCTTGGAGGGAATTCGTCCATCGCCCAGAACATGGCCGTGCCTCTTCTGGCCGAGCGTACCGGGGGCGAGATAATGATGGGGATCGCCATCGGGGGGGCGTTCTGCGCCATCCTCAGTACGGTGGCCGGGCTGCTCATCACCGTCGGGACGACGGTGAGCCACGACTTCTACAAGGAGGTCATCAACAAGAGCGCGTCCGACCGGCGAGAGGTGCTCGTGGCGAAGCTGTCCATCGTGGCGATGGGGGCGCTGGCCGTGGTCATCAGCCTGGGCATGGCCGACCAGAACGTGTCCTACCTCGTCACCCTGGCGTTCGGCATGGCGGCCAGCGTGATCTTCCCGGTGCTCTTCATGAGCATCTGGTGGAAGAGGTACACCCGGCAGGGCGCCCTGGTGACCATGACGGTCGGCCTGATCGTATCCGTGGTGTTCGTGGCGGCCACCCTGATGGGGGTGGAGAGCGTGCTGGGGCTCCCGGTCCTGGTCAACCCCGCGCTGTACAGCCTTCCCGCGGCCATAATCGCCGGGGTGGCGGTGAGCTACCTGACCAAGGACGTGGGGGACGTGGAGAACTTCATGCGCAAGGCCCACAGCAGGACCGAATGAAACCTCTTATCCCAAC
>JAJFUR010000040.1 GCA_021372335.1 Methanobacteriota archaeon | reverse complement strand
AACCTCCTGACCTCTCCATGCTGGACAAGCCTGCCGTTCTCCAGCAGGGAGATCGCCCCATGCCCGCCGCACACCAGGCACTTGCGGCCACCCGCCCGCGCCTCCTCCTGCTCGATCAGGCGCATCAAGGCCCTGCGCTCCTGGGTGGCCCTGGCGCTATCGACGTTCACCGATGTCATGAGGTCGTTGGCCAGGCTCGAGAAGTCCTTGCGCTCCTTGGTGAGGCTGTCGAAGTTGATCAGGCTGTCGGCGGTGAAGAGGACGAGCTCCTCCGGCAGGAAGTAGAACACCTGCCCCGTGGTGTGCCCCCCGAACCCCTCCAGCACCTCGCACCGCATGCCCACGACATCGAGCTCGGCCAGGACCGGGAAGTCCCCCCTCCGCCGGACCTCCTTGGACGGAAAGAGGGTCGGGCCCTCGGGCACCGAGAATCGGGAGAACAGGTTGATCAGCTTGGTGTAGACCTCGGCCAGCACCGAGCCCTCCTTTCCGGAGCCATAGGCGCGGTCGGACCGCCTGATCATCTCCAGGGTATCGGGGTGCATGAGCACCTCGGCGCTCAGGAGCCCGGCCGAACCGGAATGGTCGGCGTCCCCATGGGTTATCAGCGCCCTCCTCACCATCCCGACGCCGCCCCACCCCTCCCGTTCCATCAGGCGGTCCAGGTCCCGGTAGTATATGCCGAAGCCGGTATCGACCATGGCCACGTCCGGACCTCGGCGCATCAGGTAGCAGTTGCCCCCGCAGGGCAGCTGGATGCCGAGCAGCTCCACATCCCCCAGCCTCACCTCCTGCAGGTCGGCGTAGAACCCCTTGCCGGAGGTGTCCCGCAGCCCCTTCCCCGACAGCAGCACGTTCGAGAACGCCCGTCTCGGATCGCTGCCCAGGTTCATCAGCTCTTGGGCCACATGGTTGATGTCCGAAAGCAGCCGCAGCAGGAAGGCATCTTCGGCATCGCCGATTAGGGCGCGCAGCTCCTGCGCGAAGCGAATGTAGAAGACGGTGTCGTCCAAGCGCTGCCCCGTCGTATCGTACTCCAGGATCTCCAGCGGGTAGACGCTCTTCAGCTCCTCCAGGAGCCGGTCCACCGCCTCCGCCTCCTCCACGGTCAGGGAGACCGTCAACCGCTCCGGGTGCTTCCCCCGCTCGTCGAAGTCCAGGAAGTCGATGTTGCACCTGGCCGCGGTGGTGTGGCCCAAGAACTCGAACAGCGCCCCGCTCCTGTTCGGAAGCACCACCTGGAACTTCAGGAAGCTGGGCACCCTCAGCTGGGCCTGCAGGTAGCCTATGGCCTCCAGCTCGGAGCGGATGGCCATGTACTCCTCGTCCGTGCACCGGGCCTCGAAGAAGACGGTGCACGGGTCGATCCTCTTGTCATATTGGATGCGGTCGATGTTCCCTCCATGCCTTTTGACGATCTCCGCCGCCCGGTGCAGGGCGCCAGGCTCGTCAGGCATCTTGGCAACGAAATAGTGCCGCTGCATCGAGGAGAGGGAAGGCCGGAGCGCCCTTTATAATTTAAGTCTCAAAGCTGGCGGTCGCAGATGCGATCGGATTGGAGCTCGTCATTTCATCTTGGCGGCCATGCTGACCGCCACCTTCAGCTGGTTGAGCATGCAGGGTTCCACGTAATAGCCCTTCATGCTCCGCAATTCCCCGTACATATCCTCCGGCGACCTGCCTACCAGCTCCTTCACCGACCTGATGCCCAGGAGGTACAGCGGCTCGGCCACCTTCTCCCCCACGACAGGGATCGTGCGCAGCTCCTTCAATACAGCCTCCCGTTCGTCCGCGTCCATGGACGAGCATATGGAGGCCGACGTGATATAATCATTTTCAGGGCCGTCGCCCAATGGCCCAGGGGCGGAGGTCTCCCGCCTTGCGGATGATGCTCCGGACCGACGCGCCGACCTGCCCTTCCTCTCTCATTCCCATCAGAAGGTAGCTGAGGGTGAACGCGAAGTAGGGCGCCAGGTATGTCCATTCGAAGGGGGCGGCCACGATCAGGGCCACGAGGGCGATATCGCTGAAGGGGCGGTAGTGCAGAAGAAGGCCCGCAGCCCTTCCTAGGTTCCGATCGTGGGCTAACGCATCGGCCAGCTCGTCCACTATACCGGCAATGATGAAGACCACCAGGGGCAGGGGCATTATATCCATGCCCCACACCGATCCGCCCACGAGGAAGGTGGCCAACCCTGTCATCGTACCTATCATAAAGCTCTGGTTGTCGATCTTCTTCGTGATCACAAGGCTGATCAGCATCGCAAGGAAGAAAGCTGTAGAGAACCCCCCGTCAATGACCATGACCACTCCCATGAGGATCCCAGAGACGACGGCCAGGGGCTTGGCGGCCTTTAACGAGCCGATGCCCTCGTCATATGCCTGATCGATGTACTTTATCGTCCCTCCAAGGAAGGCGTAAGAAAATATCAACAAGAGGATCTGAAGGAGCGCATCCCCCGCTCCGGCGATGGTCTCGAGCATGTGCACACCCTCCTAAACGCTGCCCATCCTAGCGGCGCCTCAAGGCGATGATGTTCTATAAGCATTTTCCCCAGACAGGCACCTGAGCCTCCATTGGTACGACGGATGACGGCATCAGTGCTCTCCGGACGGTCTCGGAAGGGCATTTTGTAACCGATCGTCGCACGCCCTCCTCGACGTGGCATGTTAACGGCGTAAAAGTTTGATTTCAGACAATTAATATTTAAATGGTGATAATTGATGTCTGGAACTGCAAAAGTACTTATATATTTCAGATACATTAAAACCCTCAGTCCCATTGGGGAACGGAGGTGGTTTACCGATGGCAAAGAAACCGGAGAAGAAGGCGGAGCCCAAGAAGAAGGCTTAAGGACTTCGAACCTCACCGTTCTTTTTCTTTTTTTGCCAGGGAAATGGCCCTGGCGGCCTTTCCATCCTCATTCAAAAATTAAATAGGGGGCCGCCCATCGATCGCACCCGATGAAATGGCGCTCCCACATCTCCATCGGCAAGGCCATAGCCGATCGGCTGGAACTCCCGCCGGGGGAGCGGAAGGCATTCCTGGATGGACTGGTAGAGCCCGACCGGCATAAGGAGCGCATAGGGAGCCAGAGGCGTTCATATCGGGTAGGCCATCATCATCCCAGCCATCGAACGTTCATGCTACACGTCTGGATCGCCAGGCGGTCCTTCCTCCGCAACGACAGGTACCAGGGGTACAGGCATCTGGGCATGGCGCTGCACTACCTTCAGGACAGGTCCACCTCCAAGGGGCTGCTCGGGCTCACCCATTCCAGACGGGAGGAGGCCTTGGCCAAGCTGGACGTGCCGGAGAGGGCCATCGTCCTGGGGATGCAGGGGGCCGTCTCCTCCCCCAGGTTCGTCTCCCGTTCCCTGGCCCTCACCAAGCCCTTGAAGGACCCGCGCGAGGTCATGGTCCAGGCGTCGTTCCGCTCGGCCGCGGTGGCCGCGGCCGTGGTCGACCTCGAGCGGCCCAGGGGGCTGAGGCAGCGGTACCAGGCGCTGCACCGGCGGCACTCCCTCATCCTCCTCCCCGCGGCCATAGCGTCCCTTGCCATAGGGCTCTCGCTCTCCGCGGCGATGGCCTCGCCCGTCCCCCTCGTCCTATCGGCCGGCGTCTCGCTCGGGGCCATAGTACTGGACCGACCCTACGTCCACCTCTCCCGCCTGGTGGAGTGGTACGGGCTCAAGGGACGGTAAGGCATCCGGCCCGGTTCGGGCCAAGCAGGGCAGGGCGGCCCTGGTAAACCTCGATGGGCATCCTCCCCCTGTCATGCACCGAGGACCAAGGACCGTCGGCCGAACGAAGGTCCTTACGACCGAAGGATCAATCCGAACCCAGGTCGATCGACCTTCCCTTCTCCGGCAGGACGGTCGGCACAGGGCACAGCTCTGCGAACAGCTCCGGGCAGGCGCAGTGCACCGGGACCACCACCTCGGGTGAGATCGTGCTGATGACCCTCCAGAGGTCCTCCGGGGCGAGATGGCCGGAGGCATGGAAACCCTCCTCGAACCCTAGCGTCCCATCCACCACGGCCAGCCCCCGGCACTCAAACCCCAGAAGCCTGGTCCAGTTCATCAGCTTCTGCAGGTCGTCCGTCCGCCTCAGGTCGTAGGCCATGCTGTTGGAGTAGATGTACGTGCCCCCCCTCCGGTCCAAGTCAAGCAGCTTGGGCATGTCCCAAAAGGAGAGGCAGAGCATATGCTCGTCGGGAGCGTTGGCGATATCGTCAGGGTCCGCCACCTGCCACCCCTCCCTTCCGAGCCGCCCCACCTCCTCGACGTCATCCCGGCCCAGGGAGCGGTAGACCCAGAGCAGGTCCTTGCGGACGTTGCCGTCGACCCTCCCTACGCTCTCCAGGAAGGCCACGTCCCTATGGGTGACGACCATCCGCCTGCCGGTCCTGTGGGCGATGTCGATGAACGTGTCCAGACGCTCGAAGTTATTGGCCGAGAAATCGGCGATGACAAGCCCCTCGCTCTCCTCCACAGCCGCCAGGCAATTCCCCCGCACCATCTCCTCGGTCATCTCGACGCCGGACGACGGCCTGCCGAGTCTGGTGCCCTCGATGATCAACGCCTTGGGGGCAAGCCTCCTCGCCTCATCCGCGAACATGACGGTGGACCCTCCGTTGGCCCCGTGCATCCGCAGGTCCCCGGAATAGACCAGCCACTCCCCCTCTCCCTCCCGGAGGGCGAAGGCCGTCGCCCCGTACACGGAATGGTCGACCGGATACGCCCGGTACTCGATATCGTTCAGCTCTCCCCCGCCCTCATGGACCATGCAGGAGCCGCCCTTCCTCCATTCGGGGGCATCCTCTATGGCCCTGCCGGTAAGGACCCACTCCCTCCCGTGCACCTGCCTGCCCTTGGTCCGAGGGGTCACAAGCACCCGGGGCTCGTCCTCCTTCAGCTCCCTTACCGTATGGTCGAAGAGTTCCGTAGGCGGACCGCCCCTGCCGATCTCGCTGGACGCCCTCAATATGGCATACGTCATAGGACTGGCGACGATGGGGATGTCATGTCTGAGGAACCCTACGTGGCCATAGTGGTCCGAGTGGGCATGCGAGAGGAACAGGGCGTCGACCCGCACCGCCCTCAGCTCTGATGCCAAGAGGTCGGCCGGGCAAAGGTCCGGACGATAGCAGTCCAGGGGAGGGAGCATGCCCAACCGCAGGAAGTCCCTCAGCCCCCGGCCGGCTCGCGGCCTGACATACTCGGAGCAGTACATGGCATCGATATCGAACGGCTCTCCGAAGTCCAGGAACGCCCCGCGGCCTCCAAGCTCGACGTGCACCTTGTTCCCGCCGATCGTCCCCGCTCCGCCGTAGAACGTGAGCCGCATGTCCTCGCGCTTCAAAGGCCATGCCAGGATTTATCGATATCCACGTCCTTGGCGAACCCTGTCATCCAGCAGAAAGGGGCGCAAATGGCATCTGGCGACATGTCATGAGCCCGGGGGGACCCTGCTCCCCATCGGGCATTGGCCCCGATGGAAGAGGGAGCGTAAGCACCGAGCCTAGGAGCGGTAGGCTGACCACCGCTCGCATACGAGATAGCCCCGTCCGGACGAACACGATATCGAACTCCGCCAGCGGTGATACCCATCGACGATGACGATCAAGCGACCGTTCCGGGGATCGGGTTCAATCCTTAGGACCCCTGAACCTTCCGAAATACCTTCTGTCCACCCAGTACCCGCTCAGGCCTATTCGGTTCAGCTCGTTCTGAGCTGCCATATCGCGTTCTTTCCCAATCTCATGGGGGGTACGGGGGCCTATGGTCTGCGTCCCAGCGCGGTCCCGATCGCCGTCCGGATGCCGATAGAACCAGACCATTATCCCTGTCATCAGGCTCACACCAGCGAGGGCGAAGAGGCCGAATGGATACGTGCCCGGCCCCCAATCATGGATGAAAATGCAAAGGGCGAAGGGGATGGACAGCGCAGAGACGACGAACCTCCAAAGGAACCATCTTCGCCTCGGGCTCATAGACCCGATTTAAGGATGGGAGGATATCAACCTTTCCATATGCCTGGGTTGCGTCCACATCGAGCTACGCGTCCCGATCGCATCCTTGAGGAACGCCTGTGCCTTCGAGCAATGGGTCCTGGGCAATGAAAAACGAATATAGGGGGGAGTGCGATGAAGGGCCCATGGAGGCCATGACCTTCGCCCAGAAGGTACTATCACGTGCCAGCGGAAGGGAGGCATTCCCCGGTGAGATAGTGTCCGCCAAGATAGACCTCGCCATGTCCCATGAGAACGCCGCCCTGGTCCTCCGCGCCTTCAATGAGATGGGGGCCAAGGAGGTGTGGGACGCCGAAAGGATGGTGCTGCTCTTCGATCACAGGGTTCCGGCCAATACCATAAAGGCCGCGGAGGGGCACCAGGCCGTCCGCGCCTTCGTGCGGGCGGAAGGCCTCCCGCACTTCTACGACCTTCGGGAGGGGATATGCCACCAGGTGCTCCCGGAGAAGGGCCACGTGCTCCCCGGCATGCTCATCGTCGGGACCGATTCCCATACCACCACCTACGGTGCGCTGGGCGCCTTCTCCACCGGGATAGGGGCCACGGAGATGGCCGCTGTCTGGGCCACGGGCGAGCTTTGGATGAAGGTGCCGCGGACCTTCCGCTTCCATCTCAACGGCAGGCTCGACGGGCCGGTCGTCGCCAAGGACGTCATCCTGCATCTCATCGGCATGATGGGGGCGGACGGATGCGACTACCGCTGCGTGGAGTTCGTGGGCCCTGTGGTGGATGCCATGTCCATCTCCGGCAGGATGACCATGTGCAACATGAGCATGGAGATGGGCGCGAAGGCCGGTGTGGCCTTCCCGGACCAGAGGACCAAGGACTATCTGAAGGGAAGGACGGCGAAGGAATGGAAGCCAGTGCTCTCCGATCCGGAGGCCCAGGTGGAAAGGGAGATCGACCTCGACCTGACCGGCCTGGCGCCGCAGGTCGCCTACCCCCATTCTGTGGACAACGTCAAACCGGTAGAGGAGATGGCAGGGATCCCGGTGGACCAGGCGGTCATCGGCTCCTGCACCAACGGGCGGGCGGAGGACCTCCTGGCCGCGGAGAGGGTCCTGCACGGGCGCAAGGTCCCGGACAGCGTGCGCCTCATCGTCGTTCCAGCCTCGCGCGAGGTGTACCTCTGGGCGTTGGAAAGCGGCGTCATGGCCTCTTTGGTCCGCGCAGGGGCCGTGGTGACCAATCCGGGGTGCGGGCCATGCCTCGGCGCGCACCAGGGGCTGTTGGCCCCCGGCGAGAGATGCATCGCCACCACCAACCGTAACTTCCGCGGACGCATGGGTTCGCCGGAGTCGGAGGTGTACCTGGCCTCGCCCGCCACGGTGGCCGCCTCCGCGCTGAAGGGGCAGATCGCCGACCCCCGGGAGGTGATCGGGTGAGGGGCAGGGTGTGGAAGTACGGGGACCACGTGAACACCGACGTGATCATCCCCGGAAGGTACCTGGACGACTACGATGTCCGAAGCATGGCCAAACATGCCCTCGAGGACCTGGACCCCAGATTCGCCAGGGATGTCGCCTACGGGGACGTGATCGTCGCCGGCCGGAACTTCGGCTGCGGCTCGAGCAGGGAGCAGGCGCCCCTGGCGCTCAAGCACGCCGGGGTCGGGGCCGTCGTCGCCATCAGCTTCGCCCGCATCTTCTTCCGCAACGCGGTGAACGTCGGCCTGCCCGTGGTGGAGCTTGACGCCACTGGAATGTTCGAGAGTGGGGACGTGGCCCTGATCAACCTGGAGAAGGGGATCATCGTGAACGAGACGACCGGCCGCACCGGGAGGTTCGAGCCTCTGCCCGATTTCCTATTGGACATCCTGAGGGACGGCGGCCTGGTGCCCCATACCGCCAAGAGGCTCTATTGAGGCAACTTATTTATACAGGCAAGGGTTGGCAGGGTGGGAGGATGGCCGATGACACCCCCGCAAATAGGCGAGGGAACGGGCAAAACAGGCATCTGGCATGTCCCATGCAGGTCGTGAAAAAATTTATAAGCCCCCCGCTAATATGGGGACACTCCCCCTTATGGTGAATTCATGAAGTATACTAGATTTGAGAAGGCGCGCATAATAGGTGCCAGGGCACTGCAGATATCCCTAGGCGCGCCTGTGCTTCTAGAGATCCCCGAAGGGATGATCGACCCAATCGCGATTGCTCAATTGGAGTTCGACAAGGGAGTTATCCCAATAACGGTAAAGCGCGATATATGAGGTTATTGAAATGAGCGACGAGACCAAGACCGAGCTTCTCGTACCGGAGGACGTCTATCTGACCTCCGGGGTCCATATTGGCACCCAGCAAAAGAGTGCTGACATGAAGGATTTCATCTTCAAGGTCAGGACCGATGGCCTGTACGTCATGGACGTAAAGCAGACCGACGTCCGCATCAGGGCGGCGGCCAAGTTCCTCTCCCGCTTCAAGCCGGAAAGGATACTGGTCGTGTCCGCGAGGCAGTATGGCCAAAAGCCGGTGAGGGTCATGTCCAAGGCCATCGGGGCCATGTACTTCGAGGAGCGGCTCATCCCTGGCTCCCTCACCAACCCCATGCTCGACCGCTACATCGAGCCGGACGTCATAGTGGTCACCGACCCCGCCGCCGACCAACAGGCGGTGGCCGAGGCGCTGAACGTGGGGATCCCGATCGTGGCCCTCTGCGACGCCAACAACGAGACCAGGAACGTCGATCTCGTCATCCCGACCAACAACAAGGGAAGGCGCTCCCTCGCCTGCGTCTACTGGCTGCTCACCCGCGAGGTGCTCAAGGAACAGGGCAAGCTTACCCGGGATGAGGACTTCAAGCTGACCATCGACGACTTTGAGGCCAGCCTTTAAACCCCAACCCTTTTCAACCCCTTTCTCCTATTTTCATCCATGGTGCGCCGCGCCGCCGTAGCCGGGCAGTTCTATTCCTCGTCCAGGAGCGCTCTGATGAAGGAACTGGAGCAATGCTTCCTTTCCCCGCTGGGCCCGGGGAGGGTCCCCACGGTCGCCAAGGCCGGCCCCCGGCGGCTGGTCGGAGCGATGGTGCCCCATGCAGGCCTGGTGTTCTCCGGGCCGGTGGCGGCGCACGCGTATGCGGAGATGGCCGCCGACGGCATGCCCGAGACGGTCGTGATCATAGGGCCGAACCACACCGGATATGGCAGGGCGGTGTCGGCCAGCAGCGAGGATTTCGAGACCCCGCTGGGCGTGGTGAGAGTGGACCGGGACATCGTGTCCAGGCTGAGGGGGGTGGTGGAGATCGACCGCACCGCCCATCTCTACGAGCACAGCCTGGAGGTGCAGTTGCCTTTCCTCCAGTACCTCTGCCCGGACATCAAGATCGTGCCCATCGTCATGGGGCGCCAGGACATGGTCATGGCCAAGGAGACCGCCAAGGTGCTGCGGGAGGCATGCGCCGGGAAGGACGTGGTCTTCCTGGCCTCCTCCGACCTTTCCCATTATGTCCCCCCGGAGGTCGCCCGGGAGAGGGATGCGCTGGTCCTGGACAGGGTCCTGCACCTGGACGCTGAAGGCCTGATCGACGTCGTGGAGGCCAATGACATCAGCATGTGCGGGTACGGGCCGGTGGCGACCATGATCATGGCCTGCGGCGGCACCAAGGCCCGCCTTCTGCACTATGGAAGCTCAGGGGACGTTCGGCCGATGCGGGACGTGGTGGGCTACGCGTCCCTGGTCGTGGAGCGATGACCGTCCACCGATGCTATAATTATATGAGGAAGAGCATATACGCATTGGCCTAGGTCAGGCCATGGTACGGAGAGATTCAAATGGACGGAACGAAGACATGTCCTTACTGCGGGAGGTTGGCAAGCGCCGACGCCCAGTTCTGCCAGGGCTGCGGAAGGAGCATCAGCTCCCCGCCCCAGTATGCTGAGCAGCCGGCGCAGCAGTACAACCAACCGCCTCAGCAGGGAGGTTGGCAGCAGCCGCCCCCCTCCTACGGAGCCCCCGGGCAGCCCTACGGGCAGTCCTATGGTGGGGCCAAGGGGCAGATCGCCGGGGCAATACAGAATCGCAATGTGACGGACGAGGTCATGAGCGGGATCTGGATCCTGTGGCCGATATTCGCCACCGTGGTCGGGGTAATACTCACGGTGGTCCTCGCGATCTTCATCGGGCTCGTTGGCCTCGTCATTGGCGCAGTGATCACCCTCGTGCTCTACTGCGTTTTGAACTACAAGCTCCTGAAGAGGATGGATGAGCATCGGAAGCGCGAGATGGCGCTCCGCATGGCGATCATCTCCTATCTCAAGGACAAGGGCGCTGAGACCCAGCGGGCCCAGCTCATCGTCAACGAGGTGTCCTCCTTGGAGAGCATCAACCAGGAGGCGATGTACAAGGAGAAGGAGAGGACCCCCGTCCTCTGGACCATAATCAGCCTCTTCCCGCTGCTCAACCTGATCGTGATGTACTTCCTGGCCGAGTTCCCGTTCGACCACGACAAGCGCTGGCATGCCTTTACCCAGTACACCCAGGCAGCCTGCCAGAAGCTAGGGATCAACGTCATGACCCCCTCCTGGAGCACGATAAAGGAAAGGCCGAACATCCTGCTGCTGATCCTGACCCTGCTCATCAGCCCAGTGGCCTTCATCTGGTACTACTTCATCATCAAGGACCTCAACGACCACTTCCAGGCGCAGTGGCAGTTCGAGGACCAGCTGATGGCGCAGCTCCGGTAATAAAAAGATTAAGGGCTGGAAAGGAAACCCCTTCCATTTTAATTCCTTTCCTTTTTTATATTTTCCTCATCCGGCCGAGCACCGGCTCGTACACGAATCCCTTGTCCAGGAGGGAATTGGCTATGGAATCGAGCTCCTCGCGCTCGATCCCCTGGGCCTTGGCCCTCTGCACGACCTCGTCCCAGGCCGCCCCCTTTCCGGAGTCCAGGCTCTCGATCAGGGAGAGGACAAGCGCCTCCTTGTCCACGTCCTCCTCCTCGACCTCGACCTCCTCCGGGACGGACGCCTCCACCGGCATCTCGGGCCCGGTCTGGTACTCGGGCAGCAGGAACTTGAGCGCGTCGGTCACCATGCCCTTGTACCGGGACAGGTCATCGATATGATAGTGCTGCATGCTGAGGACGGTCCCCTCGGCCAATGGCTGGCTGAACCCGATCTGCATGAGCTTCTCGACCGTCGGCTCGCCAAGCTTCAGGGCTTCCTCCATGGCCGATATGCGGTCCAAGGTGGCCTTGCAGGTCTCCAACACCCACCCGTCCCGCGCGCCCGCCTCGACCCTGCCGATACGCTCCGGCCGGATGGACACGTAGAGCTTCCCCTCCTCCGGCGAGTATGTTCTGAACTTGCCCACCACCGCCACGAAGCACGGCGGCTCCATCTTCGCCAGGGCCATAGCCGCCTCCGGCTGGTACTGCCCCGCGGTCAGGTAGAACGTTCCAGTGGGATCGGTGATCCTGGCCCGCCAGACCGGCTCGTTGCCGTTGCCCACGTTCTCCTTGTCCGTCAGCACCCCGACGACGAAGACGCGGTTTATCTTGGCCCCGAGGGGGGATATCAGGTAGGACGGGGCCTTCTCCCCCTCCCCCTTTATCTCGTAGCTGGAGGAGTTGAACTCAGCGGCGAAAACCCTCCAGGCGACCTCCCTGGCCATCACTCGAACCCCTCCAGCTCGGTAAGCAGCTTGGCGCCCTCCTCCCTCGCGTCCACCTCCACCGCCCTGGCCTCCCGGGCGATCATCATAGGTCCGAAGTCATCGCTCCGCACCATGCCCCGCACCTCCAGGGTTCGGGCGAAGAGCCTCTCCTCCGCCAGCTCCTTGACGGCGTCCGGGTTGCGCTCCTCGGTGGTCAGCCTCACCGCTTCATCGATGCTCATGTTCAGCAGCGCCTCGGTCAGCTCCTTGCCGAACACGACGTTCATCGTGGATGTCCCATCGTCCAATATCGCCTTGATCCGAAGGTCGTCCACCCCCTTCACCTTGCCATGCACCCGGCACGTGCCCTTCTGGAGGACCCTGCGGCATTCGGGGCAGCGCATCACAAGCCCGCTCCCCTCCCGCACATCCACTATGGTGCCCCTCACCACGACGTCCATGCCCCCGCCGCTCAGCTCCACGTCCAGTAGGGTGCGCGCCTTGGGGGCGATGCCCGCCAGGTCCCCAAGGGTGCCCGCGGCAAGCACTTGGACCTCGGCCTTGTCCCCGAGGTTGAGCTTCGGTATGCCCCTCCAGCTTTTTACATAGGCCCCTACGATGCGCACCTCGGCGCCCTCCTGGAGCTCAGCCTCCTTCCAGATGGTGAACTCCGCGCTCCCGGTCTCGTCGGTGAGGACCCCGGTGACTATGTTCTTCCTTTCCCCCGCGGCGACGATCTCCTTGCGCTCGATCTTGCTGACCTTGCCGGAGACGACCACGTAGTTCATGCCCTCCGCCAGCTCGGCCACCTTGACCTCGCAGTGGCCGCCTCCGGCCGGCATGTCTGCCACGTCCAGGACCTCATCGCTCCGCTCCACCGAGGCCCTATTGCCCAGGTTCAGCTGCGGCGCGCCCTTGTACTCCTTCGTATAGGCGTTGCGGATGACGACCGTCTCCCCTTCCTTGAGCTGGACGCTCTCCGTCTCCCACACCGTGTACGGGACCCGGCCCGACTCGTCCGCCACATATCCGTACAGGATGTTCTTGCGCGCCCCGCCCACCTCGATGGTCTTGGGGTTGACGGTGAGCACCTTGACCAGCAGGTCCACGGACTGTTCGGCGCCTGTCAGCTCCGCCACGCTCTTGCGCCCTGAACCGTTCCCGATCGAGCCTGGGTCCCCTCCCATCTTCTTAAGTATGTCCCTCTTGGCCCATTCCAACGAGACCCGATAGAGGTTCACGTACCTCTCAAGCTCATCCAACAACCTGTCCTTGGTAACCTTTTCCCCGAGCACCCTGGCAAGCTCCTCCGCATGGGGTGCGAGCTCCTCTCTGTCCATCTCATGCCTCCATTCCTTAGCTAATAAGGCAGCCCATTATGCCCCTTGCGTTTAATAGCATTATTCCCGGCGGACCGAAAATGCGGGGACAATGCCATCGATACCGCTGCCGCCAGGGCGGAGATCGACCGTCGAAGGCCGTTGAAAATGGCTCACTCGGTGAAGGTCTCCCCGCGCTCGTATTTCTCCTTGAGATGGGATATCAAAATATCGCGGTTGTTGCGCAGATGGGACTCATACCACGCAAGGACGACATCGGCGAGCTTCTCATGGAACAGGTCCATATCGAACTTCGATAGGGGGGAGTCGTAGATCACGAACTGCCCGAAGATCCGCTTCCACCCGGCGTACTTGTAGTAATGCTCCCCCTCGCAGTAATCGAACACCATGCGCAGATAGGGGGTGGAGTCCACCGCGTAGTACATCACCTTCAGGGAATCGCCCATGCGCCCCTGGGTCTGGGTGCGGTCTACAAGCTGGACCTTGTTGACCGCCTCGAAGTCGTATTCGTTCTTGAACTTCCACTTGGTGGGGAACTCCTCGAACTGGGCGAACTCGCTGTAAGTGGGCTCCATGTTCAATTGAACGTTGATCCTGGAGAACCTGTTCAGGATGTTCCAGGAATCTCCGATGATGGTCCTGTTGATCGTGGTCTTCTGGAAGTTAATCTCCTCCCTGTCCTTGGAGATGGCATCGGTACGGGCCGAAAGCTCGGCGTCCAGCTTGGCGAACCAATCCTCGTCCTTCGCCTTTCCCACCTTCTTTTCTGGAACCATTGGAGTCTCCTCTCGCATAATTGCCATACAACCATAAAAAGATATCTCATTCATATAATAACCCAGATTATCGCCTGGCGGGCGCCAAGCGAGATAAGCTTTTCTAATGGGAGGGCATAGTCCGCCCGATGGATGTCATAGGGGCCCTCACCTCCTTCCTTGAGCAGGTGCAGGGCGACCCCTTGACCTACTCGGTCGTCTTCTTCATCTACATCATCGCGGCCACGGTCTTCCTGCCGGTGCCTGTGGAGCTCATGCTCTTCCTGAGCCCCGCCACCCCCTTCGCACTCAAGGCCGTGCTGTTGGGGGTCGGCAAGGCCCTCGGCAGCGTCATCGTCTTCTACATCGGCCTGAACGTGGAGAAGCCCATAGTCGGCCTGGCCAAGAGGTGGGCCTTCTTCCGCATGCTGGTCTCGTTCTGCAAGTGGCTGGTGGACAAGCTGGGGTACATCGGGCTGTACCTGATCCTCAGCGTGCCTGTCATGGTGGACACCGTGCCCGTGTACCTGTTCTCCATATTCAAGAAGGAACGCACCGAGCGCGACCTGCGCAACTTCGCCCTCACCAACCTGATGGCGGGGGTCACCAGGGCGGCCATCGTGTACTACGTGGTCACCGAACTGGGATGGGACATCCTCTAGGTCGTTGGAAATGTTTATATCCCGAAAGAAAATTTTGAGGTAATGGTCCCGAAGAGCAAGATCCTCAAGGTTCTCGACGAGTACGACAAGAGCAAGCTGACGGTGGCCACCCTCTGTTCCCATTCCTCCCTTCAGATCTTCAACGGGGCCAAGAAGGAAGGGTTCCGCACGCTGGGGCTGACCGTCAAGGACAACTTCCGCTACTACGATGCCTTCCCCCTGGGCCGACCGGACGAGTTCCTCAAGCTGGACAGCTACACCGATCTCCTGGACAACGTCGATGACCTATTGGCCCGAAACATAATAATCGTCCCACACGGCTCCTTCGTGGAGTACATGGGCACCGACAAGTTCGAGAGGATGCCCATCCCCACGTTCGGCAACAGGAACGTCCTGAGATGGGAATCCCACCGGGACAAGATGAGGGAGTGGCTCGAGACCGCGGGCATCGCCATGCCCAGGGTCATCGAGGACCCCAAGGCCATCGACCGGCCGGTCCTGGTGAAGTACAACGGGGCGAAGGGCGGCCGCGGCTTCTTCATCGCTAAGGACTATCCGGAGTTCAAGATGGGCCTGGACATGGAGCAGGAGTACACCATCCAGGAATACATCCTCGGCACCAGGTACTACATCCACTACTTCTATTCCCCCCTCAAGAAGGACGGCTTCCGGGTCGGCGAAGGCTCCCTGGAGCTCATGTCCATGGACCGGCGGGACGAGAGTAACATCGACGAGCTCTACAAGCTCGGGGCGTCCGAGGAGCTGAAGAAGCTCGGCCTGTTCCCGACGTTCGTGGTGACTGGCAACGTACCGGTGGTCATGCGGGAGAGCCTTCTGCCCAAGGTGTTCGACATGGGCGAGCAGGTCGTCAAGCGCTCCTACGAGCTGTTCGGCGGGATGATCGGGCCGTTCTGCCTGGAGGGCATAGTGACCGACCGGCTGGAGTTCAAGGTCTTCGAGATCTCCTCGAGGATCGTGGCCGGCTCCAACCCGTTCATCTCCGGCTCGCCCTACTCCGACCTGGTGGAGCCGAACATGAGCACCGGGCGCCGTATCTCCCGGGAGATAAGGAACGCGGTGCTCACGGACAGCATGGACAAGATAATCTCCTGACCGGGCCGTCGGATCCAAGGCCCCGGGGCTGGTAGCAAGCCCCAAGCCAAAGGGGGCGGTCACCAGCCGCGCTCCTGCATGCGCTGCTCCTTGGGCAAGGTGGAGATCTCGATGCCATGCATCGCCTCCCCGAGCCCCTTGGACACCTCGGCGATCGCCTTGGGGTCGTCATAGTGCGTCACGGCCTCCACGATGGCCTTCGCCCTGACGGCCGGATCAGCGCTCTTGAAGATGCCGGAGCCGACGAACACACCGTCGGAGCCCAGCTGCATCATGAGGGCAGCATCGGCCGGGGTGGCAACCCCTCCCGCGGCGAAGTTGATGACTGGAAGCCGTTGCAGCTGGGCCACCTCCTTGATGAGGTAGAAGGGGGCCTCTATCTGGCGGGCGATTACCGCCAGCTCCGCCTCGTCCTTGCCCTTCAGCTCCCGCACCTTCCCCATTATGATCCTCTGATGCCGCACGGCCTCGATTATGTTCCCCGTTCCAGGCTCGCCCTTGGTCCTGATCATGGCCGCCCCCTCGTCGATACGCCGCAATGCCTCGCCCAGGTCCCTCGCCCCGCAGACGAAGGGTACGGTGAAATACTGCTTGGCCACGTGCATGAACGGATCCGCGGGGGTAAGCACCTCCGACTCGTCGATCATGTCCACGCCGATGGCCTCCAGCACCTGTGCTTCCACGAAGTGCCCGATGCGGCATTTGGCCATGACCGGGATCGTCACCGCATCCATTATCTCCAAGATCTTTACGGGGTCGGCCATGCGGGCCACCCCTCCCTCAGCCCTGATGTCCGCCGGGACCCTCTCCAAGGCCATGACGGCCACGGCGCCCGCCTCCTCGGCGATGATGGCCTGCTCGGCGTTGGTCACGTCCATGATCACTCCTCCCTGCTGCATCTTCGCGAACCCGCGCTTGACCAGCTCGGTGCCATGGCGCAGTCCGGACAGGTCCAACTTGAATACCATATTGCTCACCAGATCGGCTTACCTGCAGAGCTTTATTTATCACTTTTCCCAACGCATTCCAGCTATATCGACAGACCTACCTGAGAAAAGCATAAAGACATCGTGCTCGTTCAACAGCTCGATGTTCGCGAAAAGGATGGAGAACGTCCTGGAGTCTGGTACGGTCAAGACGGCCAACCTGGTCAGCAAGCTCAAGGGGGAGGGGGCGGACATCATCTCGTTCTCCATGGGGGAGCCCGATTTCCACACGCCTGAGAACATTAAGGAGGCGTGCATGCGCTCCTTGGCCAACAACTTCACCTATTACACCCCGTCCGCAGGGATCCCGGAGCTCCGCAGGGCCATCGCGGACCGGTGCAGGAGGCTCAACAACATCCCATGCGACGCCTCCAACGTCCTGGTCACCCCGACCAAGCAGGCCATCTTCATGACCATGCTGGCCATGGTGGACGAGGGGGATGAGGTCATCCTGCCCGACATCGCGTGGGGGACCTTTGAGGCATGCGCCCGCCTGGCCGGCGGGAAGGTCCGGTATGCCCATCTCTCCGTGGAAAACGCCTTCCGTATGACCCCCGAGGCGGTGGCGGAGAAGATCACAAAGAGGACCAAGCTGCTGGTCCTCAACTCGCCCTCCAACCCCTGCGGGGCTGTGCTGACGAAGGGGGACGTCAAGGGCATCGCCGACCTCGCCCAGGACCACGGCTTCTTCGTCCTCGCCGACGAGATATACAATCAACTGGTGTTCGAGGGGGAGCACGTCTCCATCTCCTCGCTGGAGGGCATGTTCGACAGGACCATCACCGTGGACGGGTTCTCGAAGACCTACGCCATGACGGGATGGCGGGCGGGCTGGGCCGTCGCGCCGAAGCCCATCTTCAAGGAACTCAACAAGCTCCAGACCCAGTCCATCACATGCGTCACCTCCTTCGTGCAACAGGCCTGCCTGGAGGCGCTGCTGGGGCCCCAGGGGTCCGTGGCAATGATGAAGCAGGAGTTCAAAGCCCGCCGGGAGCTGGTGTATGCGCTGATGAAGGACATCCCCAGCCTGGACTGCCCAATGCCGAGCGGGGCGTTCTACATGATGCCCTCCTACGCCTTCGACATGAGCTCCGAGGACATGGCCGCCTACCTGCTAGAGGAGGCGCATGTGGCCGTCACGCCCGGGTCCGCCTTCGGGCCGGCGGGGGAGGGCAGGTTCCGCCTGTCGTACGCCGCCAGCCGAGAGAACATAGAGAAGGGCATGGCCAGGATAAAGGACGCCTTGGCCAGGCTCTGATCATTCCGGGGGGAGCATATCCGGGATGCCGTCCTCGATGGGGTAGACGGCCTTGCACCGCTGGCAGAGGAGCCGGCCCTCCATCACCTCCCCGGCCATCTCCCGTTCCACCTCCAGCAGGAGGGGATGATGTTTGCACACCGGGCACGCCAGGATATCCATGAGCTCCCTCTTCATGCCGAACCCCAGGCGCTAGCCCGCATATCAACCTTTCAGCGGCGTCAGGGCGCTAACTATTTATCCGGTCCTCCGCATCGAGCGGCCCGGAGAGATGCGATTGCGCCGGATAGACCTTAGGAGCGATACCTTCACCCTGCCTTCCAAAGAGATGCTGGACAGCATACCGTCCGCCGAATTGGGCGATGACGTGGAAGGAGAGGACCCCACGGTGAACCAGCTGCAGGACATGGCGGCCGACATGTTCGGGGCCGAGGCCGCGCTGCTGGTCGCAAGCGGGACAATGGGCAACCTCGTGTCCCTGATGGCCCATTGCCGGAGGGGCGACGAGGTCTTCCTGGAGGCCGAGGCGCACATCTACTATTACGAACTCGGGGGCATGTCCGCGATCGTCGGGGCGATCCCCAACCTGATCAAGGGGGTGCGCGGGAAGTTCACCCCCGAGCAGCTTGAGGCGGCCATCCGCCATCCGGACCTCCATTACCCCATCGCCCGCCTCGTGTGCATAGAGAACACGCACAACCGGGGGGGAGGAACGGTCTGGACACCCAGGGAGGTCGAGGCAGTGGCCAAGGTGGCCCACGACCATGGCCTGAAGGTCCATTGCGATGGCGCCCGAATATTCAACGCCGCCGTGGCGTTGGATGTGGACGTCAAGGAGTACATGCGACACCTGGACAGCCTGAGCTTCTGCCTGTCCAAGGGGCTGGCGTGCCCTGTGGGATCGGTGGTCTTAGGGAACAGGGAATTCATCGAGGAGGTCCGCCGCGCCCGCAAGATGGTCGGTGGGGGCATGCGCCAGGCCGGCATCATCGCCGCCCCTGGGATCATAGCGCTGCAGAAGATGATCGGCCGGCTGAAGGAGGACCACCGGAACGCCCGCAGGCTGGCGGAAGGCCTAAATCAGATTCCGGGCGTCAAGGTCGACCTGGACTCGGTGCAGACCAACATCGTGCTGGCGGACATCACCGGCACCGGATGGGACGTGGACTACTTCGTGAACAGGGCCGGGAAGATCGGAATCCAGGTGTTCGAGTTCGGCGCCACCAAGGCCAGGTTCGTCACCCATTACGGCATCGACGAGCAGGACATCGATGAGGTCCTTTCCCGCCTCCGCCGCCTGTTGCAACGGTAGGCCATGGAAACCTATTTCATTCGGGGCCCTCTACCCTCTCAGGCCGCAGTGCCAAGGGCCGCAAGGCCCTCCGGCCCAACGGTATGAGGGAAAGCGAGCGACGCGCATTCACGGTGAGGGATCGATTTGAGCAGAAGGCTTTTCACGGTCGGACCGGTCGAGGTGTTCCCGGACACACTGGCCTCGATGAACAGGGCGATGATCGTCCACCGGGGCAAGGAATACCAGGACCTGCAGCACAGGGTGGTCGAGAAGATTCGCAAGGTACTTGACATAGACAGCGACGTCCTCCTCGCCCCCGCCTCCGCCTCCGGCTTCCTGGAGGGCTGCGTGCGCAGCGCCGTGGAGACCAAGATGGCGGGGCTTTCGAACGGGTCCTTTGGGGACCGCTGGCAGCAGATCGGCCAGGAGAACGGGAAGCAGGTGCAGCGGCTCAACGGGGAATGGGGCAAAGCCCTACGCGCGCCGCACATCGCTGGAAAACTGGAAAGGGACGTGGAGGCGGTGACGCTCGTTTCCAACGAATCGTCCACCGGGGTCCTGAACCCGGTGGGGGAGATCGTTAATGCGATCAGGGAGCAGAGCGACGCCCTAGTCATGGTGGACGGCGTGACCGCCGTCGGCGCGGTCGACCTCAAGCTCCGCAAGCTGGACCTGGACGCCCTTGTCTTCGGCAGCCAAAAGGCCTTGGCCCTTCCACCCGGGCTGGCGGTGGTCTGCGTCTCGGACCGCCTGATGGAGAGGGCGGCCAAGGTCAAGAACCGGGGCTACTACCTGGACCTAGTGCAGTACAAGAAGATGGCGGATAAGGACCTGCCCCTGACGACGCCCCCCGTGTCCCTCATGTACGGGCTGGACTATCAGCTGGACAAGATCCTCAGGGAGGGCGTGCAGGAGAGGTACGCCCGGCACCAGCGCATGGCGGACATGGTGAGGGGATGGGCCTCCAAGCGCCTAGGCCTCTATGCCGAGGAAGGCTTCCGCTCCAATACCATCACCGTGATCAAGCTCAACGGCCTCGACTTCAAGGAGTTCGACCGGCGCCTCCGGCAAAAGGGCTTTGAGGTCTCCCCCGGATATGGGACCGTGAAGGACGTGACATTCCGCATCGGCCACATGGGAGATCTGAGCGAGAGGGACATCCAGGACCTCCTGGATGCCATGGACGAAACGATGGAGGAGATGAGATGAAGGTCTTGGTAACCGACGAACTGTCCCAGGAAGGCCTGGACATGCTGACCAAGGGGTCCGACATCCAGGTGGATGTGCGGCCGAAGCTGGCGCACGAAGAGCTGCTCAAGATAATCGGCGAGTACGACGCGCTCATAGTGCGCAGCGGCACCAAGGTCACCGCGGAGGTGATCGAGGCCGGGAAGAGATTGCGCGTGATCGGAAGGGCCGGTGTGGGGGTGGACAACGTGGACGTGGAGGCGGCCACGCGGCGCGGCGTCCTGGTCATGAACACCCCGGCCGCCAATATCATCTCCGCGGCGGAGCACACCATGGCCATGATGCTCACCTTGGCCAGGAACATCCCCCGTGCGGATGCCTCGGTGAAGGCCGGTAAGTGGGAGAGGAGCAAGTTCACAGGCGTGGAGCTCATGGGCAAGACCCTGGGGATCGTGGGCATCGGCCGCGTCGGGGGCGAGGTGGCCAAGCGGGCCAAGGCCTTCCAGATGAAGCTGGTCGGGTACGACCCCTACATCTCCCAGGAGCTGGCGGTGAAGCTGGGCGTCAGGATCCTTCCCTTGGAGAAGGTCCTAGAGGAGGCGGACTTCATAACGATCCATACTCCCCTGACCCCCACAACCCACCACCTCATCGGAAGGGAGCAGCTGGCATTGATGAAGCCGTCCGCCTTCGTGGTGAACTGCGCCCGCGGCGGCATCATCGACGAGGACGCTCTGTACGAAGCCCTCAAGGACAGGAGGATCGCCGGCGCCGCCCTGGACGTCTTCGAGGACGAGCCCCCCAAGGGCTCGAAGCTCCTCACGCTCGACAATCTCGTGGCCACCCCCCACCTGGGCGCCTCCACCAAGGAGGCCCAGGAGAAGGTGTCCATCGAGATGGCCGAGCACGTCAAGATGTTCCTGCTGGAGAACAAGATCACCAACGCCGTGAACGTGCCCATCGGCCGCGTGGACCCCAAGGTGGCCCCCTTCATCGGCCTGGCGGAGCGCCTCGGCGCCTTCTGCGTCCAGCTGTCCGACGCTCCGGTCAAGAAGATCGAGGTGGAATGCCATGGGGAGATCGCCAACATGGACACCCGCATGGTCACCGTCTCGGCGATCGTCGGCGTACTGTCGATCGTCGTCGGGGAGAGCACCAACATCATCAACGCCATGAGCATCGCCAGGGAGAAGGGCATCCAGATCATGGAGTCCAAGGTGGACGAGAGCAGTCATTACACCAACATGCTGGTGCTGCGCATCTCCTCCGATGGGCACAAGGCCGAGGTCCGGGGAACGGTGTTCCCGTCGGACCAGTACCGGATCATCGGCATCGATGAGTTCGACCTCGACATGCCCCTGGAAGGCGATTTCCTGCTGACCAAGCACCACGACATGCCTGGCATGATCGGCAGGATCGGGACGCTGCTCGGCAAGCGGGACATCAACATCGCCCGCATGGGGGTCGGCCGGACCGACAAGGGGGGCGACGCCTTGATGCTGATCTCGGTGGACCAGGAGGTGGGGAAGGCCGTGGTGGCGGAACTCCGGGCCCTGCCCAACTTCCACGACGCCCGCTCCATCGTGCTGAGCCACATGCGCCCCCGGGGATACATGAACCTCTGACCTCCGGGAGCCCAGTCCTCACCCCTTCGCCAGCCGTTCCTGCACACTGCGCACTTTGCCCTCCATGTCCACCGGGCGGTCCCTCCGGTCATCTATCTTGATGCTCGTGAACACCCGGTCGCCCATCTGCAGCATCCGCGAGTGGCAGAGCATGATGGTCGCCATGACCCTCTCCCCATCCCCTTCCAGGACCGTTCCCATTGGCGTCAGCTGATGCCTCAACCCGCTTGCGCGCACTATCCTCAGGCATTCCGCCACAAAGGGGCTTAAGCTGATCCCCGCCCCTACAGGGACAACCGAGAACTCCGCGATCGTTCCTATCACCGGGTAGTTACCTAGTGCTCCGGGGTCAAGTACCTTGCCCTTCAGGAGGGAACGGTCGTCGGACCCCGCCCAGAGCCGCCATCGCTAACAGGCTGATGGGATGAAGCAAACGTATAAATAGTGTATAAGGGTTAAAAAAAACCTAATTGCATTTCAACTTGCACTGAGCAACGAGGGATTTCTGAATGAAGAGTGTTGGCAAGGACAAGTCACGATCTTTTCCTTTGGGTGGAAAAGGGGCAAGGAAGTCCATTCCCTATCCCATAATGGACGATGTGAACGCTAGCGGGTCGGATGTTTTGGGAAGCAAGGGGGGACCGGGGATGGAGCCTTCTTTCAAGATATGCTATGACGGTAAGTGCACGACCTTGACGGTGGACGACCTCACTCTCGCCATCAAGAACGGCATCGATCGCGAGGGCCTTCCTGACGAACAGGCCAGAAGGATGGCCCAGCACGTCATGAACTTCTTCGGCTATAGCGAAAGGATAATCGACAACATCCTGGAGCCGGAGGACCGGGATGCTTTCTATCAGCTCGAGGACACAGGCATCCTGACCACCGAGCGCGAGGAGACCACCCTGTACGACGGCAGGGAATGGCGCATCCATTACTGGCTCTTCCGCAAGGACCGTATATATCAACTGATCAACAGCTACGGCAGCGACGACAGCTGCGACGTGGACGCCTATGACTGCTACGCCGACCCGTCGGCGTGGAAAAGGTCCACGTAGGCCGGCTAGGCCCACTTTCAACGGCCCCAGGGCAACACTATTTATCCCAACGGCATTCTGACCGAACGTGGAGCTGTTCCCCTATCCTCCCCGTCCCCATCAGGCCGACTTTGTGCGCACCGTGGAGCGCACCATGCTGGCCAATGGCCATTTGGTGGTGGAGAGCGGCACGGGCACCGGCAAGACGGTATGCGCCCTTACGGGAGCCCTGCAGGCCGCCCTTGCCACGGGCAGGAAGGTGCTCTATCTCACCCGCACCAACTCCCAGGAGAGGCAGGTCATCCTCGAGGTCAGGAGGATCAACGAGAAGGCGCCGGTATTCGGTGTAGCTCTGCAAGGCCGCCAGGGCACCTGCCCCCTTATCCGGAGGGACAAGGAGCTTAGCGCCGGGACCCCGGATGAGCTCTCCAGGATCTGCCAAGACAAGCGCCGCCGGGTGCTCGAGGGGCGCTCGGGGGGATGCCGATTCTTCAAAGGGCTGCAGGACCTCGACATGGAGGGGTTCGTCGACAGGTGCCGCCAGACCCTGCCAACGGCCGAGGAGCTCATCGACCAATGCGATGCGCTCAACATCTGCCCGCACGAGGTGATGAAGGAGCTGGCGAAGGAGGCCAGGGTCGTGGCCGCCCCCTACGCCTACTTCTTCGTCCCCTTCATCCGCAACTCCCTCCTGGACTGGATGGGATGCCCGATGGAGGACGTGCTCCTCATCATAGACGAGGCGCACAACCTGCCCGACTACACGAGGGAGATTGAGAGCTTCCAGCTATCCCGCTACATGCTGGAGATGGTACGGAAGGAGACGGAGGAGTTCGGCGACCCTGACATCTCCAAGGGGGTCGGCCTGAACGACCTGTGCGAAGGGTGCTCGAAGCTGCTGGAGGAGGCGTTGCGGGACTACCTTATCGACGAGGACGGCCTCGTGCCCCCCTCCTTCCTGGAGGAGGGGCTGATGAGCGCGTTCACCTGCACCTCGCGCTCCCTTCAGGCCATGGCCAAGCTGGTGATGGAGCAGGGGGAGGTGATCAGGGAGGCCCGCTTCGCCCAGGGGCGGCTGCCAAGGTCGTACACGCATTCCCTCGGGGCCTTCCTCTCCTACTGGTTCTCCTTGGACGAGGAGTGCTACGTGAAGCTCGTGGTGGGCGGGGAGAACCCCTGCCTCAAGGCCTACTGCATAGACCCGGTGGTGACCACCTCGGCCCTCCTGGGCTGCGGCGGCAGCCTGCACATGTCCGGGACGCTGGCGCCCCTGAACGAGTACCGGGATTCGATCGGCCTGCCCATGGACACCGCCCTGGTCTCCTTCCCTTCCCCCTTCCCCAAGGAGAACCGCCGGGTGTTCTACGTGCAGGACGTCTCCACCAAGTACGAGGAGATGCAGTCCTCCCCGGAGATGGTGGAGGCGATGGAGGACCACGTCGTCCAGGTATGCAACGGGGTGAGGCGGAACACCGTCGTCTTCTTCCCCTCCTACGCGCTGATGGACCGCTTCCTCGCCGATGGGGTGTCCCGGCGCATCTCCCGCAAGGTGCACGTAGAGGAGAGGGGAATGGCCCAGCTGGAGCTGATGGACGTAGTAACGCAGTTCAAGAGGGCCGCCCCGGAGGGGCAGGTGCTGTTCGCAGTCATGGGCGGACGGATCAGCGAGGGCATCGATTTCCCGGAGGAGGAGCTGGAGGTGGCGGTGGTCGTGGGCATCCCCTACCCCAGGCCGACGGCTAAGCAGAAGGCATTGATGCACTTCTACGAGCTCAGGTTCCACAGGGGGTGGGAGTACACGGTGAAGGGGCCGGCCATCCGCAAGCTGCTGCAGGCCATCGGCCGGCTGATCCGCACGGAGAGGGACGTGGGGGCGGCCTTGGTGCTGGACCGCCGCATCTCCCAGTTCGGGGACCGTTTGGACCTGGTGCCGACCGAGCATCCGCTGCAGGACATCCAGGCGTTCTTCCGCGAAAGGGGCAGGTAGAAAGGTTCATAACCGGCGGGGAGGATTCGCGCCCATGGACATCCCCATGCTGGTCCTTGCAGGCCTCTGGCTCATTCTCCCTTCCCTGTTCCCCAATCCTGCGGCGACCATCTTCGGGGGAGGGACGCCCGTGGACCTCGGCCGCTCATGGAAGGAAAAACGGATCCTCGGGGATGGCAAGACCTGGCGGGGATTTATTGGCGGGACATGCGCCGGCATATCGCTGGGAATAGTGCAACTGTACATCGCGTTCCCGTTCGATCGTCTCGACTACTTCGGCTTCGGGGGGTTCCCCGAGAACCTGGGGGTGATCGTCGTCCTGGCAGTAGGCTCGATGCTCGGGGACATGGCCGGTTCCTTCATCAAGCGCCGCCTGGACATAGGGAGGGGGGACAAGGCCCCGCTGCTGGACCAGTACGGCTTCCTGCTCTGCTCCTTCCTGCTCTCCCTGCTGTTCTATCCCGACTGGTTCCTCAGGAACTTCTGGCGCGGAGATGGCTGGATCTCCCTGCTGGCCGTGCTGATCATCACCCCGGTCCTGCACCGCGGGGTGAACATCATCGGATACAAGCTTGGACTGAAGAAGGTCCCCTGGTGATCACATGAGCGAAGAATTGAAGAGGGCGTTGGAGGACTGCGGCGCCATCCTCTACGGGGACTTCACCCTGGCGTCGGGAAAGAGGAGCAGGTACTACATCGACATCAAGAGAGCGACCACCGATCCCAGGACGCTAGGGCTGATTGCCGACCTGATGGCAAGGGAGATCGAGGGGGAGGCATTCCAACGCATCGCCGGGGTGGTGCTGGGCTCCGTCCCGCTCGCGGTGGCGCTCTCCCTGAGGACCGGGGTCCCGTTCGTCATGGTCCGGAAGGAGAGGAAGGACCACGGCACCGGCAAGCTCATAGAAGGTCCCCTGAGCCCCGGGGAGAGGGTGCTGGTGGTGGAGGACGTCATCACCTCCGCCAGCTCCGCGATGTACGCCGTCGAGACGCTGCGCCAGGCCGGGGCGGAGGTGGGCACGGTCCTGGCCGTGGTGGACCGGGAGGAGGGCGGAAGGGAGGCCCTGCAAAGGGTAGGCGTTGGGATGAGGGCGCTCATCACCGCCAGCCACATCCTGGGGTGAAGATGCCTCCCGACGAGGGATGCCGCCGGTGCCGCCTGTGCGAGGGGCGGACCACCATCGTCCTGCCGAGCGGGGACCGCAGGTCGCCCGTCGCGCTGGTGGGGGAGGCCCCCGGGGAGCAGGAGGACCTGAGGGGCGAGCCCTTCGTGGGCCGGGCCGGAAGGACCTTGGACAGGCTCATGGCCGAGGCAGGGCTGGAGCGCGGGGCCGTCCTCATAACGAACACAGTGAAGTGCCGGCCTCCCGGGAACCGCAGGCCGAAGGCAGACGAGATGGCGGCCTGCCGGCCGTTCCTGCTCGAGGAGCTGGCCGGAAAGACCTTCGTCCTGGCCCTCGGGCTCAGCGCGGCGGAGGACCTCCTCGGGCGGAGGATGGTCATGAAGGAGGTCTGCAACCGGCCGCTACAAGCGGACCTGGGCCAGGGCACCGTGACCGTCATGGTGACCTACCATCCCTCGGCCTGCGTCTACCGCCCCTTCGCCAAGGACGCGCTGCGGGAGGCGCTGCGGACCGCCGCCTCCTACCTCTGACGCCGGAAGCGCTTCTCAAAGAGGAAGCGCATGTTCATCCAGCCATCCTTCCAGCTGGATAGCTTGACCTCACCCACCCTCCGCCGGTAGGCGATGGGGACCTCCAGGCTGCGCGCTTTGCGGAACGCCTCGATCTTGATCTCCTCCGACATCGGCATCCCGTCAGCGCTTATGACCAGCCGATCCAGGATGCTCCGGCGGAACACCCACATCCCGCTCTGGGAATCCCTTATCCGCACGCCGAAGAGGACGTTGGTCATCAGGGTCAGGGCGAGGTTGCCCAGGCGGTGCTTGGCGGTCATGGACCCCTTCTCCAGCCGGGCGAAGCGGTTGGTCGTTATGAACTCGAGGTCCCGTTCCATGAGCATCCCGTACAAGGCTGGGATCTCCTCCGCGGGGTAGGTGCAATCCGCGTCCAAGGTAGCGATGACCTCCCCCTTCGCCCGCTCGAACCCCGTCTTGTACGCTCGGCCGTAGCCTCGGCGGGGCTCCTCCACCACCACCGCGCCCTTCTCCATGGCTATCTCTCTGGTGCGGTCCTTGGAGTTCGTGTCCACCACCAGGATCTCGTAGTCCCATCCCGGGAGGGCCTGGCGCACGCTGTCGATGACCTGCCCGATGGACTCCTCCTCGTTCATGGTGGGGATGATGACACTTAGCTGCAAGCTTCCGCCTCTGGAGGAGAAGGGGATATAGCTAATAATGCTTTCAGGCGGGCTCAGCCGGTGGCCGCTCCCCGAAGAACTTGAACCCCAGGTACCCAAGCCAAGCGAACCCCAGGCGCACCATCGCCCAGAAGGTCATCCGCTGCCGGAACATCTTGATCGGGTCATACCTTTCCCAGAGGGCGCCATGCTTCAGGGTCAGCTGCTTCCTCCCCGCCCCGTTCCAGAAGGCCTGGCGGCAGAAGCCGTAGAACGTGCCCCGGGTGCGGTTGTACACGATGGCCTTGGGGTTGTACACCAGGCTGAAACCAGCGTTCGTGGCCCTGATGTTGAAATCGATGTCCTCGGCGGTCACGAACCAGGGGTCCACGCCCCCCACGGTCTCGAAGACCTCCCTCCGGAAGGCCAGGTTGCATCCGGGCCAGGTGCAGTCAAAGCCCTTGTTGAACAGTTCCACCCGGTCCAACCTCTCCCAGGCGCTCAGGCCGATGTTGATGGACCTGCCCGCCACCATGTCCGCGCCCCGTTCGATGATGCACCTGCGGATCTCCCTCACCCAATTGGGGTTGGCGATGCAATCGCCGTCCGTCAACGCAATGATGTCCGCCTTGGCCTGCCTCAGCCCGTAGTTCAGGCTTTCTCCCCGGCTGCTCCCCGCCACATACAGGTGCACGAAGGGATACTTGGACGCGTACTCCTGCACGATCTCCTGGGTGCGGTCCGTGCTGTAACCATCCACGACGATGATCTCGATGGGCCCCTCCTGCACCACCAACGAGTCCAGGGCATCGGCGATGTTATCCTCCTCGTTCCGAACCTTGAGGACGATGGATACGAGCATCCCCCCTCCATCTGTGTTACAGTATAAAAGCCCCTTGAGGGCCAGTCGGGCATGGGCTGGCCCGGAGGCGCCGCCCTT
>JAJFUR010000035.1 GCA_021372335.1 Methanobacteriota archaeon | reverse complement strand
GAACCGATCTGTTAGGGCGGGGGGCACACATTTAGTTAGGGTTTTGGAGCATTCCTTTTCGGCCAGAGGAAGATGCCGGGAAATGGGCCCATCGTGCACTATGTATAGCCTCTCGTACGACATCAAGACGTCAGATCGGTTGGGGTGGGAACCTTGGTTCCAGTAACGCAGATCAGGGCCGTGATGAACGATGGGAGGAGAGCGGCACCGACCTCGTGGCCTATGGGCGAGGGCAAATGTTCGTTTTTGCGTGATGAGATGCCGTTCAATGTTCGAGACGGACCGTTCCATCTTATGATAGGGGGAAGTCTGAGTCGATGGTTCGGTACCCGAATCGATGATCTCCTCGATGAATTCCGTCGGGAGCAGGACCTGCCATGGCTCACTTCAGATAGACGCTCCCCAGCTCCCTGTCCTGCACCCAATCGTCCTCGGTGCTCGCGGTCTCCTTGACCGTGATTATGTCCTCGATCCTCGTGTCCGTGAGGTCCGCCAGGGCCAAGGCCTGCGCCTCCGGGAACATAGGTCCCTTCGGTGAACCGTACTCGGGGGTGCCGTGGCTGGAGAGCACCATGTGCTGCACCTTCAGGTCGAGCTCAGGCGGGAACCCCTCTATCAGCCTGCACGCGTCGTGGACCATCCCCGCCCCGATCACGAGATGGCCGACCAGGCGCCCCTCGTTGGTCGCCCCGATGATGCTCGTCACCGTGTACTCGCTCAGCTTCCCTATGTCGTGGAGGATAGCCCCGGTGACCAGCAGGTCCCGGTCCAGCGCCGCGTACTGCTGGGCGTAGAACTCGCACAGCTTGGTGACCCGGAGCGTGTGCTCCAGGAGCCCCCCTATGCAATTGGAGTGATGGGTTATAGAAGCGGGGCAGGCGCAGAACCTCCTAACGAGCTCCTCGTCGCCGAAGAAGGACTCCAGCAGCCGCTTCAGATGCTCGTTCTTGACCTTCCTTATGGCGGCGAAGAGCTGCGTGCGCATCGTCTCCACGTCCTCCGTGGTCGAGGCAACGAAGTCGGAGACCTCGTACTCTCCCTCCCGCAGGGGCTCCACCTTGTCCCCGGAGGTGGGGTTGACGTGGATCTCCAGCGCCCCGTTGTACTCGTTGACCTTTCCCACGACGTGGACCACCGACCCCTTGTCGATGGCGTCGAAGAGCGCCCTCACCTTCCGCTCGTCCTTTTCCCCCCAGTACTTCAGGGCCATGTCCCCCCCGGCGTCGGACACCCATATCTGGAAGGAATAGCCATTCTTGTATTGCTGGACGGGTTTCTTGAAGCGCACCGCGAACAGGTCGTCCACCACCCCTCCGGCCTTCAGTTCGTTGATCTTTATGGTCTTGCGCATCTCTCTCCCCTCCTTACAAATTCCTTCGACCATAAAGCAATTGGCATGCCCTCACCGAAACTGCGGGGAAACGGAGATCTTGCGCAGCAACCGCTCCGCCTCCTCATGGTGGGGGTGCATGCGCTCCCTCTCCCGGAACTCCCGGTCGTGATAGGCTCCGAAGCGCAGCCCGTTCTCAAGGTGCAGCAGCTCGTGGTAAAGGACGTAGCTAGGGACGAAGGAGGGGACCTCCCTGCGGTCTAGTATGCGGCTGATCGCCACCACCCGCATGATCACACTGCAGTAGCCCACCCTTTGCCGGTTCTCGCCCTTGGTCCAGGAGACGTAGGAGTGGGGGACGCCGTTCACCAGCCCCAGGTCCCGCAGGTCCTGGCCCAATGAGACGAGGTCGTGCGTCCGCCCACGAGGGCAATATGCCAGGTTACGGCTCCTCCTCAGGTACAGGGGCTGGTTCCTCAGGATGAACTCCGGGCTCAGGAAGTGCTGTCTCAGGCGCTCCGAGTATATTTCCCTCTGGCCTCCCCGGCCCATCCGGCCGAAGATGCCCCGGGCAAGGTCGGTTAGCAGCTCGGCCCCGGAGGCCATCATATAGTCCGTGATGCGCAGCTCCGCGCTGGACGCGCATCGCCTCCACGTTGCCTTGAACTCCTTGTAGGGCTCCCATCTCGCTTCCACCTCGGTGAACCCGTGCTCCGCCCCCACCTTGGCGAAGCAGCGCTGAAGCTCACCCCTCCCTTCGTCCTTTCCCTCGGCATACGAGTACAGACCGTCCGTCGTCATGCTCATCTGCCCTCCGACCCTTGGCGATGCCCATAACGGGTGGGAGTAGCTGCACGCTACGCTCGGTACGGTAATGAATGC
Organism: Methanobacteriota archaeon; assembly: GCA_021372335.1. Taxonomy (GTDB): domain Archaea; phylum Thermoplasmatota; class Thermoplasmata; order Methanomassiliicoccales; family UBA472; genus UBA472. The sequence continues at coordinate 14,713 of JAJFUR010000035.1, read as the reverse complement.
CGAGGATAAGGGCCTTGGCCCGCTTCCAGGCCGGCCAAGGGAGGCCAGGCAATAGGATTATCTAGTCTGGGATCAATGTGTTACAGCGGATGGGAAGCGGCTGCTTTTCGAGGGACGCCCGAGACAAGCACATCATCACCCGGGGCAACGTTGACGGCATCGTGTCCGCGGCCATCTTCCTAAGCAGGTTCCCTTCGGCCAAGGTGACGTTCGTCACCTCCCCTGTCGCCGGGGCCAAGGCGCTGACGCTGGACACCGCATCCGAGCAGATCTATCTGGTGGACATCGCCTCGGTGCCAGAGCTGGTCGAGGCGGTGCGGGCGAAGCGGGGCCGCCGCTCCCTCATCCTTGTGGACCATCACCCCACGGCCTTGGCGGTGGCGTGCACCGCCCTTGTGCGGGAGGGGGTGAGCGCGGCGAACGTGCTGTTCCATCATCTTGGTCAGGAGGCGCGCCTGCGAAAGCTGGTGGCATTGGCCGACCTGATCGAGTACATGCCGACCGCGCTGCTGGACGAGGAGATGCGCCGCTTCGGGAGACAGAGGGTGGACCAAGAGGCGATGGTCCTCGACTTCGCCTGGCGCCTTAAGATCGATGATGATCATTTCCGGTACCTGGCGGCGAAGCAGCTCGCCCAGGGCGTCTGGCCCTCCCAGGTGGACGCGGTGAGGGGGCGCTATATCCAGGTGGTCAACGAGAACAGGTGGCCCAGGGCGTTGGCCAAGGTCGACGGCGCCCTGAAGGTGCGCGGGCCCTTGGGCATCCTGGACGAGATGGACCGTACCCGGGGCCTCTACGGCTTCGGGACGAGGGCCCTCGTCGAGGTGGCTCACCGCCGAGGGTGCGGCTATGCGGTGATGATCAATCCCCGCGGCAGGTACGCCTCGGTCTCCGTCCGGGGCATGGCCCAGGAGAGCGTGGACCTCGGCCGGTTCGTGGAGGATTACACCAAGAGGAACGGCGTCGATGGGGGCGGGCATCCGAGGGCCGCCGGCGCCAGGATCCCGACGGGCGGCGGAGAGAAGTTCCTGGACGCCCTTCTGGAAGAGGTGTCATGACCGAAGCAGGGCGTCACTTGAGCCGGAAGTTCGATTTGAATTGATAGAGGAGCATGACCACGCATACCTGGATGGCTATCACGGAGATCACCAATGCCAGGACCGGAAGGAGAAAGTCCCGTTCCTCCTCGGGGACGGTCACGGCGACCGTGTTGCTCGGGGCGCCCTCCTCCCCGCCCACGACGGCGGTGACGTAATAGAGGTAGCTCTCCCCCTCCTCCACCTGGGCATCGTGGAAGGCGGTGAACGGAGCGGACAGGTTCGCGATCATCGCCATCCCGTCCATGTCCCCGCGGTACAGGAGGTACCGCTCCGCGCCGTCCACCGGAAGCCAGCTGAGGTCCACGTAGCCGTTCCCCGCAGTGGCCTGCAGGGCCTCTGGCGCCTCTGGAGCGGCCTGCACGGACGGGACGGCCAGTAGCGCGACGAGGAGCAGCGTGATGCACAGCGGGATGGAACGGGGTGCCATGGCGGACTACCTCCTTTCCAGATCCTCGGGCGACGATTAAAACCTTGGCATCAGCCCAGCCGCTTACGCATGACGATATTGTTGCCGTTGGCGTACATCAGGTCATAGCCATGGTAGTGATAGAACTCCTTGGCCCGCTCGTTGGTCGATTGCACGCAGAGCTCCACCCAGGCCTTGCCATCGCTCTTGGCCTGGTCCTCGATCATTCGGAGCATCCGCCCCCCCAGCCCCCTTCCCTGGCATCCCCTCCGGACCTGGATGGAGGAGATGAAGATGCAGTCGTCCATGTCCTCCACGCAGTAGTACGCCTCGATCCCGTCCTCCCCATCGAGCACCGTGGTGTCCACCCTCTGGTCGAGGAGCATGTCCAGGAGCGTCTCGTCCTTCCATTCCTCGCCCCAGGAGGAAAGGATGATTGCGGCCATGTTCTCCCTGCTCATGGCCACGAGCGCGGGGAGGTCGGCCCTCCGCATACGACGGCATCGCATCGAGGGAGTATGCCAAGCCCCTAGAATAAGGATAGTGGCCCCTGTCCCGTGCGACCGGCCGCTCGCCGCTCTCCAGCCCGGGCCTGCGAGGCCATGGCATGGGGCTTCCATACGATTGTTTATATACATCCTCTTGTTTTGAAACCCTCAGGAGACGGGAAAAGATGGTCACTGTCACCGAGGAAGCTAGCAAGTACATCACGGACCTGATAGCCAAGAACAACAAGAGCGGGTACGGTATCAGGATCTACCTGGCCGGCATGGGCTGCTCTGGGGCTCAGTTCGGCATGGCGTTCCAGAAGGACCCCAAGGAAGGGGACATCGAGGAGAAGCTGGACGGCTTCTCCGTCTACTACGACGAGGAGACCAAGGAGGTCCTGGACGCTTGCACCGTGGACTTCGTGGAGACCCCCTACGGTTCCGGCCTCGTGGTCAACAACCCCAACGCCGTCAGCGGCTGCGGTTCCTGTGGCGGCGGCTGCCACTGAACCTCTTCCCATCCCTTTCCTTTTTAGTCCGATAGCGATTACCCATCGTGTATTATGAGCACCCCCTGATAAAGCGGGAAAGCGTCCAGCGTAGGGATTACCAGGTGGAGCTAGCCCGCCAGGCCTCCCTCACCTCCACCCTGCTGGTGCTTCCCACCGGCCTCGGGAAGACCGTGGTGGCGGCCATGGTCATCGCCCATGTGCTGCACGCCAAGGGGGGGAAGGTCCTCTTTCTGGCGCCCACCCGGCCCTTGGTCGAGCAGCACTATCGCTCATTGCAGGGCATGATCGAGGGGAAGCGCATCGGCATGATGACCGGCGAGGTGGACCCCCTGGAGCGGGAGCTTACGTTCCTGGAGAACGACATAGTGGTCTCGACGCCGCAGGTCGTCTCGAACGACCTCCGGCAGGGCCGCATGGATCTGAGGGACGTACGCCTGCTCATCTTCGACGAGGCGCACCGGGCGGTCGGGAACTACGCCTACGTGGACGTGGCCAAGGCGTACCTTGACCATGACGGTCTGGTACTGGGGATGACCGCCTCCCCGGGAAGCGACAAGGCCAAGATCGAGGAGGTCTGCCGCAACCTGAACATAAAGGCGATCGAGGTACGCACGGAACGGGATCCCGACGTGGCGAAGTACGTGCAGGCCATCAGCATGGACTGGGTGGAGGTGGAGCTGCCCCCGGAGATGAAGGCGCTGGCACAGAGCATCCGGTCGCTCTACGAGCAGTACCTCCGGGAGCTGGTGGACCTGCAGGTGGTGGACAAGGACCGGGTGACGAACAAGCGGTACCTCCTGGAGATGGCCGAGACCTGGCAGGCCCGCCTCCGGGCGGGGGAGAGGAACAGGGGGCTGTACAAGGCGCTCAGCGCCCAGGCCAAGGCGGTGAAGGTCGAGCACGCCCTCGACCTGGTGGAGACGCAGGGCATGTCCGCCCTGCGGGCCTATCTTCAGCGGTTGAAGGAGGAGGCGGCCATGGAGGATGGCTCCAAGGCCGCCCGGGAGATCGTGTCCTCGGAGCGCTTCCAGAGGATATGTGAGGAGGCGGAGGCGGTGAAGGCCGAGCACCCCAAGCTCTCGAGGGTGATGGGCGTGGTGGCCAGGCAGCTGGCGGACAGCCCCAGCTCCCGGGTCCTGGTGTTCACGCACTACCGGGACACCTGCGACCTGGTGGCCTCCAAGTTGGGGAACGTTGAGGGCGCCAGGGTGGCGAAGCTGGTGGGGCAGTCCGACCGCAATGGGGAGAGGGGGCTGCGCCAGAGGGAGCAGGTGGGGGTGCTGCAGCGGTTCCGGGACGGGGAGCTGAACGTGCTCGTCGCCACCTCGGTCGGGGAGGAGGGACTGGACGTGGCCAGCACCGACCTGGTGGTCTTCTATGAGCCGGTGCCGTCAGAGATCCGCACGATCCAGCGGCGGGGCCGCACCGGGCGCTCGCGCGCCGGGAGGGTGGTCATCCTGATCACCAAGGGGACCAGGGACGAGGCGTACTATTACTCGTCCCTTAACAAGGAGAGGGCGATGCGCCGGCGCCTGGAGACGCTGAAGGAGGAGCTGGGCGACGGGGGGCGGCCGAAGGAGCGGGGACAGCTCACCCTCGACGGGTTCTAGGCGGTCAGCAGTTTAAATAATCGCGAGTCGATGGTCCAGGCATGCTGTTCCGGGAACTGGTCGACACCTATGAACGGTTGGAGGCCACCTCGTCGAGGCTGGAGATGACCGAGATCCTGGCCGAGGCCTTCCGCCGGTTCGACCCCGCCGAGATCCGGATGGCGGTCTACCTTACCCAGGGACAGCTGTACCCGGACTTCGTCCCGCTGAAGCTGGGCATGGCGGACAAATTGGCCTTGAAGGCGATCGCCTTCGCCTCGGGGGCCGGGGAGCCCCTGGTCCAGGAGCTCATGCGCAAGGAGGGGGATCCGGGCCTGGTCGCCTACATCGTCTTCCAGAGCAAGAAGCAGACCACCCTTTTCTCCGAGCCCTTGACGCTGAAAAGGGCGTACGAGACGCTGGAGGCCATCGCCCGGGCCGAGGGCGGCGGCTCCCAGGAGCACAAGGTCAAGCTGCTCGCCAAGCTGCTCAGCGACGCCTCCCCCTCGGAGGCGAAGTTCCTCTCCAGGGTGATAACCGGGCGGATGCGTCTCGGGGTCTCGACGATGACCATAGTGGACGCCCTGGCCGTGGCCTTCGCCAGCAAGGAGGACCGCGATGCGGTGGAACGGGCGTTCAACGTCTCCTCGGACCTCGGCCTGGTGGCCGAGACCCTGGCGCTGCACGGCCTGGAAGGGGTGAAGGGGATCCGCGTGCAGGTGAACCGACCGCTGAGGGCCATGCTGGCGGAGCGCATGTCCTCGCCCGAGGAGATCCTGGAGAGGATGGGGGGCAGGTGCGCCTTCGAGTACAAATACGACGGGGTGCGGCTGCAGGCCCACATTTGCGACGGGGAGGTTCGATTATTCTCCCGCAAACTGGACGAGCTCACGGCCCAGTTCCCGGACGTCGTCGCCGGCCTGAAGAGGGCCGTGCACGCCCGGAGCGCCATAGTCGAGGGGGAATGCGTGCCGGTCGATACGAACACCGGCGAGTTCCTGCCGTTCCAGGAGGTCTCCCACCGGCGCGGGAGGAAGTACGGCGTGCACGAGGCCGTCGAGGACTACCCCGTCAAGCTGTTCCTGTTCGACTGCATCCTCAAGGACGGGGAGGACCTTACCGACAAGCCCTTCCTGGAGCGGCGTGCGGCGCTGACCTCCATCGTCGTTCCGGACGAGACGGTCGCCCTGTCGGAGATCCGGCTGCTGTCCTCGCCCGCCGAGGTGCAGGCGTTCTTCCAGGAGGCCATCAGGGACGGGTGCGAGGGGCTGATGGCCAAGTCCGTGGCGGAAAATTCGGTCTACCGGGCCGGCAACCGCGGCTTCCTGTGGATCAAGTACAAGAAGGAGTACCGTTCGGAGATGACCGACACGGTGGATCTGGTGGTCGTGGGGGCCTTCGCCGGCCGCGGCAAGCGCCGGGGGCTCTACGGGGCGCTGCTCATGGCGACGTACGACCCGGCCACGGACACCTTCCAGACCGTATCCAAGCTGGGCTCGGGCTTCGATGACGCCACCCTGGCGGCACTGCCCGAGATGCTCGCGAACGACCGGCTGGCGGCGAGGCACCACCTGGTGGACTCGAAGATGGAGGCGGACTTCTGGTTCCAGCCCCGGCTGGTGCTGGAGGTGCGGGGGGCGGAGATCACCCTCTCGCCCATCCACACCTGCTGCTTCGGGGCGATCAGGCCCGACGCGGGCCTGGCCATCCGCTTCCCCCGCTTCACCGGGCGCTTCCGGGAGGACAAGGAAGGGCGGGACGCCACCACGAGCCAGGAGATACTGGCCATGTACCAGGCCCAGCTCAAGCGGGTGGAGTGATGTCAAAAGGTTTATAGCCCGCCCCCATATTGGTCCACTCCATGGAGATCGAGCTCTTAGAGAAGGAAAAGGACTCCATCAAGGTCCGCATCAAGGGCGCGGACATGACGCTGATCACCCCCATGGTGCAGGGGCTGCTCGAGGACAAGGACGTGGCGGAGGTCAAGTACACCATCGGGCACAGCCAGATGGAGGACCCCACCCTTTTCGTCCGGGTCCGGACGGGCAAGCCCCAGTCGGCCTTGAAGAAGACGGCGAAGGCCCTGGCCAACGAGTTCAAGGAGGCCAGGGAGGCCTTGCTGAAGGACCTGAAGTAATTTTCATGGTGCGGCCCAGCGCGCAGCGCGAGCGGGAGATCGGGCTGGAGGTCTTCTACACCGACACCCCGGGCACCGGCGGCAAGCTCAAGGCATGCCCCGAGGACTTCGTGGTCGAGGAGGTGTCCAAGTACCCGCCGGAGAAAACGGACGGCAGGTACTGCGTGGCCCGGGTGACCGCGACGAACTGGGAGACCAACCGCCTCGTGCGGCACATGGCCAAGGCCCTGGGCATCTCCCGCAACGGGATCGGGTTCGCCGGCACCAAGGACAAGCGGGCCGTGACCACCCAGCTGATGTCCTTCGAGGCCCCGGTGGAGCGGGTGATGGCGCTCCGAATCCCGCAGGTGAGGGTTGAGGGGGGGTACATGGCCAGGCGGGGGATGGCCCTCGGTGACCTGGTCGGGAACACCTTCAAGATCTTTGTCAGGGGCACCGAGCTGAGGGGAAGCGAGCTCCGGTCCTCCCTGGAAGGGACTCAGGAGGCCCTGCGGGAGCTGGGCGGCTTCCCCAACTTCTTCGGCGTGCAGCGCTTCGGGGCGGTGCGCCCGGTCACGCATCTGGTCGGAAGGGCGATAGTGAAGGGGGACATGGAGCGGGCGGTGCTGCTGTACATAGGCAACCCGAGCGAGGATGAGGAGGGGCCGTCCCGGGAGGCGCGGGAGGCCCTGGAGCGGGACCGCGACTACTCGGCGGCGCTGCGGACCTTCCCCCGGACGCTCACCTTCGAACGGATGGTCATCGGATACCTGGAGCGCAACCCGGAGGACTACGCCGGGGCCATCCGCGTCCTCCCGCCGAACCTGCAGATGATGTTCGTGCACGCCTATCAGTCCTACCTGTTCAACGTCATCCTCTCGGAGCGGATGCGCCGGGGCATTCCGTTGAACGTCCCGATCGTCGGCGACGTCGTCCTTCCGGCGGACAGGGACGGCAACCCGGACCACGACAAGCCCGTGCCTGTGACAACGGCCAACCTGGACCTCGTTGAAGAGCAGGTGAGGGAGCGCAGGGCCTTCGTCTCCGCGACCCTCTTCGGCTACGGCTCGGAGCTGGCGGAGGGGGAGATGGGGGAGATCGAGCGGAGGGCGATCGAGCGCGAGGGGCTTTCGCCCAGGGACTTCCTCGTGCCGCAGGTGCCCCACTGCTCCTCCAAGGGCTCCCGCCGGGAGCTGGTGTGCGAGTACCGGGACCTCCGGCTGGAGGTCGGGGAGGACGGGTACGTCGCCACGTTCTTCCTGGGCAAGGGGTGCTACGCCACCGTGCTCCTGCGCGAGCTCATGAAGGCGGATGTGTGCGCCTATTGATCACAGCCGGCTCCAGTCCCGTTCCTCCGGTTCCGCGGGGGCGGGAGGCTCTTCCTCCTTGTGCGCCTTTTCCCCGAGGACTAGCCCGCACCGTGGACATTTCCCCCCTGCCTGGCACTCCTTGCAGAGCATGCTGTTGCAGTTCGGGCACGCCGAGACGGCGAGCGCGCCGTGGAACAGGCATCTGCGCCCCTGGAGCTCGTCGGTCGGCCCCTTCTTCCCCTTCTCCTTGGGAGGGTAGATCGTGTCGTATAGCTCCCGCTCGTCCTGTCCGAAGAGGCGCGGCCCCTCCCGCTCCTGCCGGTCCTCCCGCGGTTCTGGCCGGGACGCTGGCCCCGGCCTCCTCTCCGCCTTCTTCCTGGGCCGCTCGACGAACAGCTCATCGTCCGCGCGGACGGCGGGCGGGGCCCGTTGCCCCTTGGAGCGGGGCGTCGCCGCCGGCCGCTCCCCGCCCTTCAGGGAGCTGATTATGGCAAGGACGTTCCGCGCCTGGTACACGCCGATGTTCAATCCTTCCATCAGGGAGAACAGGGTGCGCTTCTCCTCCGGCATGTTGAGCGCGGTGCGGAGCAGCCTCTCGGTCTCCGGGTCCGGCATGACGTAGGTGAAGTCGATATCGTTCACTGCCTCGATGTACCCGAGGACGCGCTTGGCCTGGGCGATGTCCCTTTCCGGGAGGGAGGAATAGACGTCCGAGAGGGTGAGCCCCCCCTGCCCGCTGCGCGCCGAACGGTAGTACATCAGGAGGGCGGTGCGGGCCTGCATCTCCAGGGAGGCGAACTCCCCCTCGGACAGCTGGGACGGATCGACATACTCGCGCTGCTCCAGGAAGGCGAAGACCTCGTCCAGCATGTGGTAGGGGACGTTGGCCTCCCGGAACACCTCCTCCTTGCTCATCCGCCGGCCGTTGCGGTACTGGAGCTCCAGCACCTTCCCGGCCATCTCTGCGACCTGCCTTTCCCGTTGCTTTCCGTCCGCCATGCGCAGCCCCTCGAGGGCCGAGGGCATGTTCGGGCTGAGCTCCAGGGCCTTCTCGAACCCGCGCCGGGCCTGGTCGAAGCGCCCGAGGCGCAGCAGGGCGAAGCCCTTGCCGTTCCAGGCCGCGGGGTCCGAGGGGTCGAGACCGATGGCGTTGTCATAGCTCTTCAGGACCTCCTCGTCCCGCTTGAGCCTCTCCGCGATGTCCGCCCTCTCCATCCATCCGTGGCGGTTGCGGGGATCGAGGCCCAGCGAGCGGTCCAGGAGCTCTAGGGCCCTCTCCGGCCGGCCCATCTTGTCCTCCAGCAGGGCCATGCCCTCCAGCACGGAGGGCTCGTTGGGCTCCATGGCCAGCGCCTTCTCGTAGGCGTCCATGGCATCCTCGAGGCGCCCCAGCTCCTCCATGGCCCGGCCGCGCATCTTGAAGATGGCGAACTCATCCGCCCCCAGGTCCAAGGCCCTATTGAAGCATACCAGCGCGTTCTCCAGCTGCCCCAGGCGGAACAGGGCGTTGCCCTTGTACTTCCAGGTCTGGGCGTCGTTGCGGTCCAGGGCGAGCGCCTTGTCGAAGGCGCTCACCGCGTCCTCGAGACGGTTCAGCGATGCCAGGGCGCGCCCGCGGTCGCTATGGAAATGGGCGACCGAGCCGTCCAGAGCGATGCATTGATCGAAGGCGTCCAATGCCAGGTCGTAGTTGCGCATCATGAGGAGCGCCCGGCCTTTGTTGAACAGCGCGTCGGGGTCGTGGTCGAGCCTGAACGCGAGGTCGTGGGCCTCGGCCGCCTCGCCGTACTTGCCGAGGGCGGCCAGCACCCTGCCCTTGTCCTTGTGCAGCTGCGCGTCCGCCTCGTCGAGCATCAAGGCCGCGTTGAAGGTAGCGAGCGCCTCCTCCAGCCTTCCCAGCCTCTCCAGCGCCGTCGCCTTGTCGATGAGGGCGGACTTGTTCCTGGGATCGATCCTGAGGATCTCGTCGCAGACCTTCGCCACCTCCTCCTGGTCCCCCTTGGCCACCAGCGCCGCCCGCTTCAGCTGCAGGACGCCCATGTCCTTGGGCTCCACCTCCAGCGCCCGGTCATAGGAACGGACGGCCTCGGCGAAGCTGCCCAATCGGAACTGGGCCATGCCCCGGTCGATCCAGGCCAGCCTGTTCTTCGGTTCGATCTTCACGATGCGGTCGCAGACCTTGACTATGTCCTCGTTCCGCCCCAACGCCTTCAGGCTGCCCTTCTTGGCCGTCAGCACCTCCAGGTCCTTGGGCCCCATCTCCAGGGCCTTGTCGAACGAGGCGATGGCCTCCTCGTGCCGGGACAGCTTGGCCAGCACCTGGCCGCGGCGGGCATGCACGAAGCGCCCCTCCTTGTCCAAAGCCAGGGCCTGGTCGTAGCAGGCCAGGGCCTCCTCGTGCCTCTCCAGCCATTCCAGGGCGATGCCTTTGCTGATCCAGACGTTCTTGTCCTTGGGGTCCAGCGCCAGGGCCTGGTCGTAGCTTACGAGGGCCTCCTCGAAGCGGCGCAGGCTTTCCAGGGAAAGCCCCTTCTGGTAGAGCAGCCGCTGCTCCTGCGGGGAGATGGCGATCGCCCTCTCGTAGGCCTTCACCGCCTCCTCGAATCGCTTGAGCATGAACAGGGAATCGGCCTGGACGCGCCACAGGACCAGCCTGCCCGGGTCGTGGAGGGCGCCCTGCACCGCCCTTGCCAATGCCTCCTCGAACCTTTCCAGCGAAAAGAGCGCGACGGCTATCCCCATGGACGCGTCCACGTCGTTGGGGTCCAGTGCCAGGACCTGGGCGTAGAGACCGACGGCCTCCTCCTTCCGGCCGAGGCGGTCGAGGGCCACCGCCCTGTCGAAGAGGGCGGCCTTGTCGTTCGGGCGCAGGCGCAGCAGCCGGTCGGCGGTCTCCGCCACATCCTTGTCCCGGCCGGTGCGCTTGAAGCACTCCCGGAGCGCCTCGAGCATCATGAGGTCCTCGGGCCATATCCTCAGGCCGCGCTCGAAGGTCCTGATGGCCTCGGTGACGTTCCCCAGCCCCGCCTGGGCTTGGCCCAGGTCCTGGAACGCTGGCAGATGGTCGGCCTTTATCGCGAGCTGGGCTTCGCACAGGGCGATCGCCTCCTGGTACCGCTTGCGCTTGGAGAGGAGCGCCCGGCGTCGGTCAAGGACCTCGAGGTTCCGGGGGAATGCCCCCAAGGCGTTCTCCAGGAAGGCGTCGGCCTCCTCCTCCGCCCCCAGCCCCAGGAAGGTGTCGATGATCGAGAGATGGGCGGCCGCATCGTTCGGGGCGACCCTGAGCACATCCTTGGCCGCGGCGTCCAGGCCGGGGAGGTCCTTCATGGCCGCCAGGACGCTCATGCGGCCCTTGAGGGTGGGGAGGTCGTCCGGCATGACCTCCTTCAGATGGTCGTAGCAGCGCAGGCTCTCCTCGTGGCGCCCTAGCTCTTGGAGAAGGGCGGCCACCTCGGCCCAGGCCTCCGTGCATTCCGGGTCCGAGCGTAGGACGTTCTTGTAGTGCCCCACCGCCTCGGTGCCCTTACCGTCGGCCTTGGCCTTCCGAGCCATGGCCAGGTTCGCCTCCTTGTTCGTGGGGTCCCTTTGCAGGACCTCATCCAGCAGGTCCTCGGCCTCTTCCTGCTGGCCGAGGGCCTCCAGGGCCTTCACCTTGAGCATCATCAGGGACAGGTCCTGTGGGGCTAATCCCAAGGCCGTGTCCAGCTCGAAGAGCGCGGCCTCCGCTCTGTCCTTTTGGATCAGGGCGGACGCCTTCCTGCCGAGCCAAAGCGGCCGGTCGTCAGTCATCTCCAGGATGAGGTCGTATGTCCCCTCGTTCAACGGGTCGGCCTCCAGGGCCTTGAACAGGGCCTGCAGGGCCTCCCCCCGCCTTCCCATGCCGAGCAGGAGGTCCTTCCTTTGCAGATGGGCGTCCAGGTCGTTCGGATGGGTGGCGACCAATCCATCCAACATAGCCAAGGCCTCCTCCGTCCTTCCCAGCCTCCGCAGGGCGGCGATCCTGAGCTTGGCGCCAGGCACGTCCTCTGCGAACGCCTTCGTGAAGCGGTCCAGCACATCCATTCCCTTGATGGTGGCGCCCAGATCGAGGTAGGCCGTCGCCAGCCTGGAAAGCGTACTGCGGTACTCGTCCAGTTTGGATACGGTCTTGGGGTCCAGTCCTTCGAGGGCGGCCTTGGCCCTGTTGGCCTCGGCGATCGCTTTCTCCGCCTCCTTGGCCTGGATGTGCTTGTCGGCAGCGTCCAACGATCTCACGGCCTTTTTGATGGCCCTCACCTCCGCATCCAACAAGCCGTCCAACACCCCCATCCGATCACCTATCCTGACTTGAATGGAGCCCAGACAATTAATATGTTTGTCAAGGCCTCTTCGTTTCCAATGTCATACAGTTATTTACTGTTTGTCTGACAATTATTGCCATCGAAGCTTTGATTGGAAACGGATATTTTCAATACTGGCTATTCGTATGGAAAATTACTTATATTGTGTGACGTAATGTCTATTATTGTCTGACGAAGGTCGGACGGATGGGATGCAAATGAGGCGAAACGAGGATCCGCTCTCGGAACAGACCTACGATGGTCATGCCATTGAGTGGATGAAGACCCACACCATAAGGGACCTGAAGCTGATGGCCTTTGAGATGGACCATCAGGGCCAGGAGACCACGGAGCTGTGGGACCTCATCAATGACCTGAAGATCATGGGCCGCTAGGCTCATACGTTCCCGAACGGCCCTGGTGGAAAGACCCCCCCCCCTTACACTTTCCACTAGCCTCAACCCTTTATTTTTCCAACCCTGCTTCCAGTCGATCCTCCGATATGGAAGGGTTAAAATACGGATTTCTTATTATGAGCGCACCGCGCAGGTGTAATCTAGCGGTCAGGATTTTAGCCTTCCAAGCTAAATACTCGGGTTCGAATCCCGACACCTGCACCATCGACCATAACCGATCTCGATGGCCCTTTAAAGATTCGGATTCCTCTCCTTGTATCGGAACCCTTCCGCCTGCTGAATGCCCCGGGACGGGTCGGGCGTCCGTTCAGGCGGTGGGCCTCATGTTCCTGAACGCCTTCACCGTCAGCGGGAACAATCTTATCTTTCCGTCCCTCCCATCGGCCATCATCCTCTGGATGTCGTAATCGTACTCCTTCCGACACATCCTGATGACCTCGCTCGCCTCCACTATCCCGAACCGCAGGATCACGTTGATCGCGACCCTGGTCAAGGGGTTCTTAAGGCTTCGGCCGCCGTACTGCCCCAGGATCCTCCTCGCCCAGTCCAAGTTGTGCTCCCAGCAATCAAGGAAAAGCCGGGTGTGCGCCGGGGTCATGTCCTTCGCCTCGAAGGACCTCTCTCCGTTGACGAACTCCGCTGTGGCCACGAAGAACAGGGGCACGATGAGCGAGCGGTACTCCCGGAGGCGATGCACCAGGTCGATCGTCGCCAGCACGTCCTCCTCCGTTTCGCCTGGCAGGCCCATGATGATCGTCCCGCACGGGACCCAGTCGTTCTCCTGACAGATCCTGAACCCGGAGACGACCACGTCCGGCCATTCCTCCGGCGAGAAGGGCTTGCACTTTCCCTTCATGTAGTGCTGCATGAGGGAGGGGGACCCGGTCTCCACCCCTGTCTGGGCGCCCAACCAGTTCTCCTCCGACAGCCCCATGGTCCCGGAGATCTCCCTGATCGCGTCCGGACAGGAGGCGACGGAGGCCAGGGCGAAGTGGCTGATGGAGATCCTCTCGACGCCCTCCACCGCCTTGACCGCCCGGAACAGCGAGGTCAGGCGGTCCTCGTTGACAGCCCATCCGTTCGCCCCGTAGCGGACGACGTCCTCCGCGTGCAGCAAGGGCTGCCTGCCGGCCCTGACGGTCACCTTGACGTCCTCGACGATGTCCTCGATGGTGCGGCATCGGTACTTGGCCATCGTCGGCACGCAGAACTCGCATCCCCGTCCGCACCCCCGGGCGATCTCGACGATGCCGTCCACGGCCGCGTCGCGCACCTTGGCGATGCGCTCGATCGGGGTCACCTCGCCCATGACCAGCCTAGGTACCTCCTTTCCCGCGATGATGTCGCGGAAGAGCTGCGGGACGACCATCTCCCCCTCCCCCACGAGCACGGTGTCGATGCCCAACCCTTCCCGTGCCTCTGGCTGGCATAGCTGCCACGCGCCTGGCCCCCCGACGATGATGTGCGGCCGGTACCGCTTGACCACGGGGTCGTTCAGGAGCTCCTTGAACTTGATCTGCATGTAGGCATTCCCGCCGAAGATGCTGGTGAACGTGGACGTGGCCGGCCCCATGCCCAACGGGTCGTTCTCCGTTATCCCGAGGACCTTCGTGTCCGGGCCGACCACCTTGCTGAGGTGCTCGGGGTGGGCCACTATCACCTCGTCCCTTCTGAAGCCGGCGTCAAGCAGTGCGGCCTCGATCTTCCTGGTGCCGCAGGGGGAGACAGGCACGGAGCCGTCTGCCCTCGGATGGATGGGCGGGCAGAAGACGCTGAAGTAGATAGGCTCGGGGACAAGGCCCTCTGGGACGACCGAGCTGAAGCCGAGGAATATGCCCCCGCCGTACTCGCTCATCAGGGTCCTGTCGGCCGTAAGCACGATCGGATAACCACTGAACTGCCTTTTCATGGTATCAACGGATGGGGAATATTACGAACCTTCCGATATCATTATTGTTTGTTTCCTACAAGTGGCCTTGTTGCAAAATTCAACCTGACACTTTGCCAACGTCAAATAATTGAATTTTAACCTGAGTTCGACAGTTGATCGGGCGAAATTTCACTGATTTTAGATGTTGACAGTTGGTCCATGAGGTTATCAGCCTCATCGAAAACCTGAGTTCGACAGTTGATCGGGCGAAATTTCACTGATTTTAGATGTTGACAGTTGGTCCATGAGGTTATCAGCCTCATCGAAAACGCCCGGGATCGGGCGTTTTCCACTACGTTTCACACAGAGATTCGGCCAAAATGGCCCTGTTGACCTCGTTGAAGTTCGAGTAGAACCGCTTCTTCAGTCCGTTCCCCGCCGAAACCACCGTAACTGTCAACTTTTTCAAGGCATCGATGATGAATTTCGTTGACATGCGTTTCACTGGCTTTACGAAAAAGCGTGTCAAACTGATCATGAGCTGCGCGATGAAGCCGATGAGGAGGACGCCGTACACGGCGTCCTCC
>JAJFUR010000032.1 GCA_021372335.1 Methanobacteriota archaeon | reverse complement strand
CGCGGGGAGCACATGGCCTGCTTCTTTGTCAACAACTCCCTCTATGCCATGACGGGCGGGCAGATGGCCCCGACCACGATGATCGGGCAGAGGACCACGACCACGCCTTTCGGCCGGGACCCGGTCAAGGAGGGCTACCCCCTGAAGGTATGCGAGGTGCTCGATCAGCTGCAGGCCCCTGTGTTCATCGAGCGCGTGTCCGTGGCCGACACCAAGCGCATAATGCAGGCGAGGAGGGCGGTCCGCAAGGCGCTCGAGGTCCAGAGGGATGGCAAAGGGTACGCCTTCGTTGAGTTCCTTTCCCCCTGCCCCACGAACTGGCATATGGACCCGGTCGCCTCGGCGCAGTTCGTCACCGAGCAGATGGAGAAGGTGTTCCCGCTGGGCAATCTCAGGGACAGGAGCGCCGAGCCGGCGCCGGTGCCGATCGCTGTCCCGAGGGCGACGGTCCCACAGTTGATGGAAGTGGGGCGGGAGGGCGTCTCAGCAAAGGCCGACCCATCGTTCAAGGAGCGGCGGCTCAAGTTCTCCGGGTTCGGCGGCCAGGGGGTCCTCTCCCTGGGGCTGGTGGTCGCCGAGGCGGCCGGCGCGGCCGGGCGCTTCGTCTCCTGGCTCCCGAGCTACGGCCCGGAGCAGCGGGGAGGCTACGCCTCCTGCTCGGTGGTCATCAGCGGAAAGGAGGTCGGATCCCCCACTGTGGACGCCCCCGATGTGCTGGTGGCCATGAGCCAGCAGGCTTTGGACAGGTTCGCTTCGACCGTGGTCGACGGCGGGACGGTGGTCTACGAGGCGTCCCTGTCGGCCCCGAAGGTCCGGGAGGGCGTTCGGACCATAGCCTTCCCCGCCTCGCGCATAGCCGCGGAGAGCGGGACGCCCAAGGCGGCCAACACGGCCCTGCTCGGGGCGCTCACCGCCCTGGGCCTGCACGGGGTGCCGGAGGACAAGGTGCTGGAGGCGTTGGACGCCAGCTTCTCCGCCAAGCCTGCCCTGGTGCAGCGGAACCGGAAGGTCTATGAGGCGGCCTATGGGTGGGCCAAGGGGAACGTTCGTTAGCGCCCCTCCCTTTCATTTATCCGATCGTAATCGGTAAGCTTCTTAAGCGCCCGCCTGTTTAGGTATGGCCATTACGAACCCGAGCGTTAGGGCTGAACGGAGGATTGCCATTGACCAATTCTGACAAACTTGGGACGCGCCTGCGGACGTACCGCGAACGGTTGGGCATGAGCGTGGAGGACCTTGCGAAGAACGCCGGCGTCGAGGCCAGCCTCATCATGAGGGCGGAGAGCGGGGAGGTGTACCCGCCCCTGGGGGTCCTAGTGAAGCTATCGCGGGCCCTCGGGCAGCGGCTGGGGACGTTCATGGACGACCAGGTGCGCCCTGACCCGGTCATCACCCGGGCGGAGGAGCGGTGCGAGGAGACCGCCGCGCACAAGGAGGGGGCGGTCGGCAAGTATCATTACTATCCGTTGGCGAAGGGCAAGACGGACCGGCACATGGAGCCGCTCTTCATCATCGTGCGGCCGGGCGCCGATCCCTGCCCGTCCTCCCATGAAGGCGAGGAGTTCGTGATCGTCGTCGATGGGGAGGTGGAACTCGTCTATGGGAAGGAGACGTTCCATCTGAAGGAGGGCGATTCCATGTATTACAACTCCGTCGTCCCCCATCACCTCGGGGCGGCGAACGGGGAGCCAGCCGAGATCTACGCGGTCGTCTATACCCCGATATGAGGCGATCCCATGCCCAGGGAGAGCATCACAAGGGAGGCGACCATCGGCCAGCTGCTCGATGAGACGGTCGCGAAGGTTCCGGACCAGGACGCGGTCGTCTACGTGGACCGTGATTACCGCCAGACCTGGTCGGAGTTCAGGGAGACCGTGGACCAGGTTGCCAAGGGGCTCATGGCCTTGGGCGTCAAGCGGGGGGAGAAGGTGGCCGTGTGGGCCACCAACGTCCCGCATTGGCTCACGCTGCAGTTTGCTACCGCCCGGATCGGGGCCATCCTGCTGACGATCAACATCAACTATCGCACGGAGGAGATCAGTTACCTTCTTAGGCAGTCGGAATGCGAGAACATATTCATCATCGACGGCTACCGCGACACGGACTACGTTAACACGTTGTACGAGCTCGTCCCCGAGCTCAGGACGCAGCCGCGGGACCGACTGCGCTCCGAACGGTTCCCGCACCTCCGGAGGGTGCTGTTCATGGGCCCTGAGAAGCACCGGGGGATGTACTCCTGGAACGAGGTGCTGGCCATGAGCGTGGCCGTGGACGACGACGAGTACCGCCGGCGGCAGGAAGGGCTGTCCTCTCACGACGTCGTCAACATGCAGTACACCTCCGGCACCACCGGCTTCCCCAAGGGGGTGATGCTCACCCACTTCAACATAACCAACAACGGGTACTGGGTCGGGGTCAACGAGAACCTTACGTCCGCCGACCGGGTGTGCCTCCCCGTCCCCCTCTTCCACTGCTTCGGCTGCGTCCTAGGCGTCATGGCCTGCCTGAACCACGGGGCGACCATGGTGATATTGGAGAGGTACGACCCGGTGAACGTGATGATGTCGGTCGAACATGAAAAGTGCACCGCCCTGTACGGGGTGCCGACCATGTTCATCGGCGTCCTGGACCACAAGCTGTTCGACAGGTTCGACCTCTCCAGCCTCAGAACGGGGATAATGGCCGGCTCGCCCTGCCCCGTGAAGACCATGAGGGAGTGCGTGGACCGGATGAACATGCGGGAGGTCACCATCGTCTACGGCCTCACGGAGGTGAGCCCGGCCATGACCCAGACCAGATACGATGAGCCGAGCCTCGAGCGGAAGTGCTCCACGGTCGGGAAGGCCATTCCTGGCATAGAGGTCGCGGTCATCGACCCGGAGACGGGGGAACACCTTGGGCCGGGCAGGCACGGCGAGCTCTGCTGCCGCGGGCACAACGTGATGAAGGGCTACTACAACATGCCGGAGGAGACCGCCAAGGCCATCGACAAGGACGGTTGGCTTCATTCCGGGGACATCGGGATGGTGGACGAGGACGGCTACTACTCGGTGACGGGGCGGCTGAAGGACATGATAATCCGGGGCGGGGAGAACATATACCCCAAGGAGGTGGAGGACTTCATCCATCACCTCGAGGGCGTGGCGGACGTGCAGGTCGTAGGGGTGCCTTCGGTCAAGTACGGGGAGGTACCGGCGGCGTTCGTCATCCTGCGGCCGGGGGCGAGGCTCACGGCCGAGGACATAATCGATCATTGCCGCGGGCGGATCGCCTTCTACAAGATCCCCAGGTATGTGCATTTCCTCGAGGAGTACCCCATGACCGCCAGCGGGAAGATAATGAAAGTCAAGCTGAGGGAGATGGCCGCCAGCCTGTGGCCCGACGCCTGACGAGGGCGGACGAACGGGTCCGAGCGGGGGCGCATGGAAGCGCGTCGCCTGAGCCAGGACGGAGCGTTCGATGGGGCTGCGAAGGGCATCGAGCGGGGAAGGGGAACGCCCTGAGCCGTGAGGGGGATACGAACCCTTTTATGATTCCTGGCCATCTCCTTCGAAAGGCATGGAGCCTTCTACCCCTCTCACCTTCAATGACAAGGTCGCCGCCTTCCTGGCGGATGCCTCCACGGAGCTGAACGGTCAGCAGGGGCTGCGTGCGCTGGTACGGGAGGAGGCGCGGCACCAGTGGCGGAGGGCGCTGCCGCCGTTGGCCTTGATGCTCCTGAGCGCAGTCCTGATCCTCCAATACCCGCGGGCGCTCCTGGGCTGGTTCATCGCCTGCCTTTTCCTCTATTCCTGGAACTTCATCTTCCTGCTCATCCCTTCGAGGGATGGAAACGGGCGGCCAAAGGGGATGGCGGGGGGCGGCTGGAAGCGGGGATGGAAGGCGATCGGGAAGCTGTTGAGCAAGCCCAAGCTGGCCGTGGAGATAGGGCTCACGCTCTTCCTGGGGCGGATGGTCCCCCTGACCATCGGGTTCACCCTCATCCTCGGGACGGGCCTGGCCGTACTGGTGTGCCTGCTGCTCAACGACTACACGGCGGTCGCCGGCCTGGCCCATCTGATTGCGCTCCAGGTCATCATGATCATTACCTTCTACGCCCTGGTCAACGCCCTCGAGCCCCAGTCCCAGGGGATCTCGGCCATCGCCCGTTCCTGGAAACGGCGGATGGGGGAGGCGAAGGGGCGGGGGAGGCTCGCCTCCTTCCTGGTCAAGGCCGCCGCGGTGGGCATAGTGGTCGTTGTGGCGGTCCTTTTCATCGGGGCGATGGTGCTGCCGGGCTTCACCTTCCTGACCCTTCTCATGTCCCTCGAGGGCCTGAGCGCGTGGGACCTGCTCCTCCTGATAGGGCTCTTCGCCGAGCAGACCTGGCTGATGAGGAGCTTCCAGAGCATCATGAGCAGGCGGATGGCGCTGCAGCTCCTGAACGTGCGCATCGACAAGCTCGAGGAACTCGTCGAGAGGGCCAACGGGCTCCTGGCGAGCGGTGAGGATGAACTGGAGAGGCTTTCCGCCCTCGACGCCCTCCTGAAGGAGTACCTTTCGATGATGGTCTATGACCTATACCGCCTCGATCTCCTCGGGCACCTCCCTGTATATATCGTCGGGCCGCGCAAGAAGTACGCGCTGGACGAGAGGGTGCTCTCTCATTTTCCCGGCTGAGCGCCCCTCCCGTAAAGAATAATGACAAATAGCATGAGCCATATCCAGGCGTCCGAATGCCAAAGGCCGACATCGGGGACGTGCGCATCAACTACGAGGTGCATGGCGAGGGCGAACCGGTCGTCCTGATCACCGGGCTGGGAGGGGAGGTCGCCTTTTGGAAGAGGTACATTCCTTTTCTGAGCAAGGCGCATCAGCTGGTGGTGCTAGACAATCGGGGGGCCGGGGAGACAGAATATCCCTCGACGCTCTTCACCGTGGGCAACATGGCCGAGGACGTGGCAGGACTGATGCGCTTTCTAGGCTATGACCGCTATCATGTCCTGGGATGGTCCATGGGCGGCAACGTCGCCCAGCGGCTGGCGATCGACCACCCCGAGAGGGTGGGGGCGCTGGTGCTCATGTCCACCTATGCCCGCAGGCCGGAGCGCTCCGCCTTCGCCATAGACACCATGATCCGTACCGTGGACGAGGGGGCGTCCTTCGACACGCTCATGGAGCTCATGCAGTCGTGGTGCCTGCCGGAGGACTACTTCCGCAAGCTGGCGTCGGAGCGGCCCGCCCAGCGGCGCTGCAACGGGAACGGCAAGCGGGCGGCGGAGGGGTTCCGCGCCCAGAAGCTGGCCTTGGACCTGTTCGACAGCCACGGGCATCTGGGGGCGATCGCCTCGCCCACGCTCATAGTCCATGGGACGGAGGACATCATGGTCGCCCCGCATTTCGCCCTCGAACTCCACGAGAGCATCAAGGGCTCGGAGCTGGAGTGGGTCCCTGGCGCCGGGCACATCATCCCCGCGGACAGGTGCTGCCATCGCGTCCTGGGCTTCCTGGGGCGCCATCCGCTCTAGGCTAGCCCGGGGATCGTTGTGACCATTCCCTGTTCCCCGAACACCGCCACCCGGCTTTCCGGTTTCTCATTCAGAAGGCAAAGCCCGAGTTCGTCGCCCACCCTCCTCCCGAACTCGACCACCTCGGCGTGGGAGGGCATGTTGTCCATGGTCATGCGGCGGCGGGAGTCCCCGACGAAGACGAAGCCCTTGGGCTCCACGAACAGGGGGGAGGCGATGCGGTCCAGGGCGGCGTACTCCTTCTCCCAGCCGAGGTTCCAGCCCTTGACCAGGGTATGCCTGACCACCGTGCGCGTGCCCAGCGAGGGCAGCAGCTCCAGGGTCCGCATGAGCCTCTCCCACCCGTCCGGGACGCGGGGGACGCATAGGGTCCGGTACACCTCCCTGTTGGGGGCGGCGACCGTCACGTAGAGCTGGGTAGGGAGGGGAGAAAGGGCCTCGAGCACCTCGGGGAACGTGCCATTGGTGACCAGGAAGGTCGTCATCCCGCGGCGATGGCACAGCCCTATGAGGTCCCCTAGGTACGGGTACATCGTGGGCTCCCCGGCAAGGGAGATGGCCACCTGCTTGGGCTCCTGGGCCTCCCTCCACATGGCGGGGGGGCAGCGGGGATCGCCCTTGAAGCCTGAGGCCAGCCGCCTCTGCCCCTCGATGCACGCGTCCAGCACCGTCTCTGGGTCCTGCCACCTGGGGACCTTGGACTCGAACCCCCGCACGCGCCAGCAGAACAGGCAGTTGTGCGTGCAGTCGTTCACCACCGGCGTCATCTGAAGGCAGCGGTGTGAACGGATGCCGTAGAAGTCCTGCTTGTAGCAGGTCCTTCCCCTGAGCAGGCTCTCCTTCATCCAATGGCAGAGCTTCACCGCGGCGTGGTCGCCGCACAGCCGGTAATGCTGCTTCTGCAGGATCTCCCTCAGGTCGTCCTTCATGCCCCATCCTCAGTACTCGAAGAGCGAGGCCTGCTTTCCCTTGGGCTCCGGCCTCCTCTCCTTTTTTTCCTCTTCCGGTGCTCTCTGCGGCGGGGACGCGGCAGCCTTCTCCCCGGTCGCCCTCGACCGTTCCGCCTCCTGCATCAGCTGCTTGACCTCCGCAGCGTCCACCTTCTTGTCGAGGAGGAAGGCCACCTCCTCTATTGTCAGGCGCATGGCACTGATCATGGCCAGGCGGAACTCGCGATCGGCCCTGAAGAGTTCCGTCAGGTAGGGCAGGACATCCTGGGCGGAGCGGCGGGTGGAGGTGTGCGTATACGCCGAGATCTTGTACGCTATGCCCTTCCTCATGGCACGGTAGGCCTTACTGCGGGACATCTTCATGATGTAGGAGGGAAAGCGGTACTGCACCCAGCCCCTGCTCGGTCTGGACTTGGCCGAGCATACCCCAACGATATTATGGTCGGTCGCATAGGCCCAGAGGCCGAAGTACTGGCGCCTTGTCGCCCTCGCCAGGAAGATATCCGCCCTCGACAGGTGCTCGTACGCCCGCCAGAGGTCCTCAGGGTCCCTGTACTCCAGCGGGACGTTCTCGTCGAGCCACATCATGACCTGTTCGGGGGGCTCGTCCACGTTCATCTGGGTGCGGCGGGCCCTGGTGGAATCGCCCTCGTGCAGAACGTCCCGCATGAGGTCGTACATGCTTTTGACCGACATCCTGCTCTCCAGGACGAAGGCGTCATCCTCGCCCATCTCCACGTTTCCTTCGGCCACGGCCTGGAGGTCCCTAATAGCGGCGCGCATGTCCCCGTTGGAGTTTTCGATGATGGTCTCGAAGACCCTCTGGGGAACCTCCAGCCCCTGGTCGAGCGCTATCCTGCGAAGGACGTTGCGCATGGTCCCCGCCTGCACCCTGGAGAGCTTGAGCTGAAGCGTGCCGTTCTTGATGGCCGCGCTCTTGCGGCTCAGCTCATAGAAGTCGTTGACGATCAGGACGACCGGCTGCTGGGTGTTCGCCACCAGCTCGGCGATGGCCGGTATCCCGCCCGAATCCTCCCGGCCGAAGATGTTGTCCGCCTCGTCCAGCACGATGAGCTTCCGGCGCCCGTCCTTACTGGACAGGAACTCCCCTTCGTCGGTGAACGTTTCCGAACGAGAGCCGCGGAGGGCCACCCTCTTGATGGCATCGGCGTTCCTCTGGTCCGAGGCGTTCATCTCCACCAGCCCCCAGTTGAACTCGTTGGCCAGGGCCAGGGCCGCACTGGTCTTTCCCACGCCTGGGGGGCCCATCAGCACCACCGCCCTGCGCTCGGGGCGGCCCTCCTCCCAGGAAAGGGCCCACTGGCGGAGCTCGTTGATCGCCTTAGGGTTGCCCACCACGTCCGCCAGCCTTTTCGGGCGGTAGAGCTCTGTCCAATCGTCAGCCATCACGTCTCACAATGGCCCCTCGGCTTATAAAAGTAAGGCGTAAAAAAAAGGAAGGGGGAGGGCCTGGGCCCTCGTTTTATACCCTGTTCCGCTGACGGAGGAACAGGAACGCTCCCACACCTATCACGGCCAGCACCGCTATCACGATCCCGATGATGACCGCTGTGTCCATTCCGGCATCGGGCGTGGCGGAGACGGGATCGCTCCCAGGTCCCTCGCCCGCGGGGTTGACGGCCGTTACATAATAGAAGTATTCCACGCCGTTCTCCAGGCCAGTGTCCCGGAAGGAGGTCTTGTCACCGTCCACGGAGGCGATGAGCTGGTACACCCCGGTGGCGTTCTTGCGATAGATGTTGTACTTCAGGATGGCCGCTCCGCCGTTGTCCGGTTCATCCCAATCGAGAACGATCGCTCCGTCCCGGCCAGAGGCCTTCACATCGGGGGCCCCGGGAAGGACGCAGGGCGTTCCGGGAACCTCGTCCGAATAGGGGCTGGTGCCCTCCGAACTCACCGCCTTCACCCGGTAATAGAACGTGACGCCATTGGTCAGCCCCATATCGGTGTAGGTGGTCATATTGGCATCGACCGAGCCCAATAGACGGTACGGCCCTCCGCTGACGTTGGAACGGTAGATGCGGTATTCGGTGATGTTGGTGCCACCGTCGTTGATCGGGCGCTCCCATGAAAGCTCAAGGTAGCCGTCCTCGGAATTCACGGTCAGATTGGTTGGGGCAGAAGGAACGGAGACCACCGTGGTGTACCTCAGATCCTTGCTCTCCGGGTCGAAGTAGCTGACATGGGCCCGCCCCTGCCGGTCCATGACCATCGAGATGTTTTCGCCACAGAGATCGACATCGACCTTCTGGAACATCCAGATGCCGCTCCTCCTCTCCGCGTAGTTCAGGCTTCCGCTTCCGGAGCCTTCGACAAAGGCGATGTGCTCTTCCCCATCGGCGTCAACGCTGATGACGCTGTCGACGCCATCGATCCCTTCGGATGCGATCACGGTCGCGTTCCATTCGCCCCCTGTGTTGTTGATGTACTTCAGCAGGTTCGATATCTCATTGTAGTAGGTGATATAGGACCGGTCCTGCCCATCGATGAACAGGGAGACCCCTCCGCCGAGTTCGTTGTTGGGGTCCAATAGGGTGATGTTCCATGCCGTGCCGTTCTGTTCGGCATAGGCAAGGCCGTCATCGCGGTAGTAGGCGACATGCGGCACTCCCTGAGGATCCAGGGCCAGGGACACCCTCCCGCTCACTGTCCCGGAGTCATCAATCAGATCGGGGTCCCAGAAACCTCCTGCGTTGGTCGTGTACATGAGATCCTTCGCCCCCTGTTTCAAATAGGCGACGTGGACCGAATCGTTGGCATCGATGGCCAACGAGCTGTACATCCCGCTGTTTTCGGACTGGTCCAAGAGGACCGGTATACTCCAGTTGCCACCAACATTGTTGATGTACTTCAGGATCCTCCGGCCGGTGGCATCGTAGTAGCTGATGTGGACCCACCCCTTCGAGTCCAAGGCCAGGGAGGGGTTCATTCCGACCTTGGGGGAGGAGTTGTCGGCCGTCACCACGGTCCAGCCATTCACGTTGTTGGCATAGCACAGCTGCCCGTAGGTGACGTTGTTCACCTCATAGTCGTCAAAGAACGCTATGTGCACGTTGCCCTCGGAGTCCACCGCGATCGAGCTTACCTTATCGAATTCCCCGCCCTCGTCCACGACCTCGCTCACCCACCTTGCCTCTGCGTTGGTCATATAAGAGAGCGCGTTGGATACGTCGATCGGTTTCAGATAGATCACGTGCTGCTTATCGTTCAGGTCGGATATTATGGAGTTACATATTCCGCAATTGGTGTCCAGGATGGATAGGTGCCACCCCCCGTCGTTCAATGCGTAGTTGAGGTTCGAATTTGCGTAATAGGTGATGTGCACCCGGTCGTACGAATCGACGTCCATGGAGACCCACGATACGGTGTGGGTGGTATTGTCGACCACCTCCGTCCTCCAATCATTGGCACCGTCCCTTACTGCGAACTTCAATTCCTTTGACTGGCTGGAATACGCTATGCAGACCCTGGTGCCAATGATGTCTATGTCGACCCCAGGAGAGATGCCTGTGGCATTATCGATTTCCTCAGTTAACCAGACATCATTATTGCGGTAGGCGTGATTGACCTTTCCGTTCTGACCAACGTACGCCGCATGGAGCTGCCCCTCATCGGAGATCGTCAATGCGGTGGCGTAGACATCGAAGGTATCAACAACGGTGATGTTCCAGCTCCCATCGATATTGTTGGCGTACATCAATTGATCGTCGATATCGTCCAGATAGATGATGTGCGCGTTCCCGGCACGGTCCAACACCAAGGAATTGAACTTGCCCACATTGCCATCGTCACCGACGGTAGTGACCGTCCAGCCATTCGCGGCCTTGACCGCATACTGAAGGCAGTTGTTGCTATAGTCAAAGTAGGTGATGTGGGCCCTGCCATCGTCGTCCACCGCGATGGAGCTGTACTGGCCTACAATTCCCTCATTAGCAACGACCTCCTCGATCCATTTCCCCCCAGCGTTCGTGGCGAACATGAGGTTCTTTTCATTGTTGTCAAAATAGCTCACATACAGGTTCCCATCATCATCGATCGCCTGGCTGATGACGTTCTTCGCGTCCGAGGTTTGGTCTATGATGCCTTTGGTCCAAGAGGTCTCATCCAAGATGGGAGGATCGATGGCGCTCGCGCCGCCAACGAACAACAGACCCATGAACAAAGGCACCATCAGTAACCAAGCTACCGCTGATGCTCTCAGCTTCATCTTTTGCATCCCAAATCCCTCCTTCTGTAAAGCAGGTTGGGAAATATAGTGCGTTTGATATATTTGAATTGAATGCTGCGATCCACATATTATTATATTATATTTCAATATTAATCAACAGAAGCTACATTATTTATTATATCTAATTACGTTTCTAACTATATTTGTTAAGCTTTATGCGTTATAATATTTTTAATGAAGGAATGATAATAATCGGTTTAACCTATCATATAAATATTTTTTGTATTCTGATAAAATTACTACTAAAGGCGGGATTTTAATCTATATTTCTTTTTTACGGTTTGAATTTATTTCATGTTGATAGTATGGTTTTATAAGGATACAGGTTTAATTCGTTCCAGGGGATTAAATGGGATTCTTCGACAGGTTTAAGAAAAAGGGATCGTGGGTCGCTGACCCGAATCTGAAGACGATAGCGGAAAGCGTGGCCGGGAACGAGGACCTCAAGACCTTTATGGCCGCGCTGAAGGAGGCTGGCATGGTGGACCTTCTGGGCAAGAAGGGGCCGTACACCGTTTTCGTTCCGAACCAGTCGGCCTTCATCGACCTCCCCGAGGGGACGTTGGACGGGCTGCTCAAGGACAAGGTCAAGCTAAAGGCTGTCCTCTCCCACCACATGGTGGAAGGTGCCCTGTCCTACGAGGACCTGATGGCCAAGGCCACCGTGACGGCAATGGACCAGAAGGCGATCGCCGTGGACCCCAAAGGATTGCTGAAGGTCGGCGGAGCCAAGATCATCCACGGCAACATAAAGTGCCGCAATGGGTACATCCACATCGTGGACAAGGTCCTGCTTCCGTAAAAAACGAAATGGCAGGGGCGATGCCCCTGCACTCCAATAATTTTTCAAGGAGCGGTCGGCGCCCCTACCTTGGTCCCTGGAATCACTGGCGCGGTGAACGTCCTGGCCGCGCATTCCGCGTCAACCTGCATCAGCAGGCTCACATTATCGCCGGCCCTCTTCAATTTCCTCGCGAGGGTGATGGAATTGTCCTCCTCCTCCACCTGTTCTGCCACATACCACTGCAGGAAGTTATTGAACATGTGGTCCTTCTCCTTTATCGCCAGGTCCACCAGCTTGTGTATCCGACCTGTCACCTTCACCTCATGGTCATAGGCGTCGGAGAAGACCTCGGCTGCGGACTTCCATTCGGTCTTCGGCGCCTCGATGGCGGCCAGGGTTACCTTTCCATCCCGAAGGTTGATGAATTGCATCATTCCTTCGGCGTGCGCAAGCTCTTCCTGGACCTGTACGTTCATCCAATTGGCCATCCCCGGCAGGTCCACGGAATGCAGGTACATTTCCATGGACTTGTAGAGATAGGCAGAGTACAGTTCCGCATTTATCTGGTCGTTCAATGATTTCTCTATGCTAGTCTTCATTTTGGATCACTGCGAGTAGTATGGTAGCACCCAGATTATAAAAGATACAGTATTTGGACCGGTGGAACGAAGCGATCCTCTCCGCGTTTGAACGGGTTCTTTTGTTATTTGCTTAATTTATTTTAGCTTACAACAATACATGCTAATTTGATTTATGTGAGCCCTATAATTCATTATTTCCCTGGCGATCTTCGGCCGATCCTTCCTTCTCTTCATATAGATCGCATAGCTCGTTCAGGAATTGGTCGTAAGTCCGGCGGAACTTTAGCCTATAGAGCCTGTCCCTAGTCGTCTCGGTGATCTGTATTGTCGTCTTCCCCTCATTCATGCCCTTCACCATAGTACTATTGATATTCATATCATGATTAATTTTATTTATATAACTATTTTACTTATTGATAATTGTTATATATATTCTATAGTTTTATTTATCGTTGATGATAACCATTATTTTATAAATTTTGATAGTCTATTGTACAGATGAATTCAAATTAGTATGCGACGGACTCCCTAATATCAACTTGAGAACGGGCGGGAGTGGAAGTTACCCCTTCCCTTTTCATGCTTCAAAGCCCTTTTTGCTATAACTATGGTTAATATCAATAAGCGATTGTTAGATTTGTTCATTAACAGTTCTCATACCCGGTCTTGCCCGTTTGGAGAATTCGAGTTAACGAGCAAATGCCATGCCATTCTTTGGGGGTTTCATCCTTGATCTACCGTATAGATGACTTTCCGCCGAAAACGCCCAATTAGAGATCGAAGGTTCAACCGGAAATAGATTTGGTGGAAACGCAAAGGTCCGATTCCCGACCTATAGCTTTCTGAACGTTCCAAGAGAATGATGCTTTACATTCGATACTCGAATATAATCCATACTTTCGCTACATAGTGCCTATTGAGATGATTGGTGTATCTGACCATCCTCTCCATCTGGCAACAGGACGTGCCGATCAATTAACTGATGGAAAAATGTTAATTTGTCCTTGCGAGGAGGCACCATGTTAGGGCGGTGACGTCTTTACCCGGTTTATTTGCTGATCATGTGCTATTGGACATGATCTTTTTTAAGGCTTAAGACCAGTTGTTGACCGGTCCGCATCCTTTTGGTACCTCTATTGTTCATTAATGGAGGTGAACCATTTTAGGCTATCATAAGGCCAGTCTTCAAAAAAAATGAAAATTGGAAAGGGTTTTGAAAAGTCGTTTCTCTTCGATCTGACTATCCCTTGATGAGCAATGGCAAGACCGCTTTGCCCTTGACAGTCAAGATCCCAATCGCAGTGGCCATGTAGAGGGCTAACAGGCTTGTGATAAGCCAGAATACGCCCACGACCGCCCTGATGTCCTCACCCATGTCGAACCACAGGCCTAGGAATATGAAGGACAGCCCTGCGATGAATAGCAGTATGGGCAGCATTCTTACAGGCTGGTACAAGGCCACTACACCTATGAGCAGCAACGCAAGCCCGAAGAAGATGGTGTATATCTCCTGTGACGTAACGTCGCTACCATTAACCATGCCAGTAAATCCGATCAGGAAAATACTGACCAGACCGAAGACCGCCGCGCATATCGCATTCTCGTTCAGGTAAGAGACGATGGTGCATAGGAAGAGACCGATCCCAACGGCTACCGAGACGTTGATGATCACCCCCAACCCATCGAACACTTCCAAACCATACATCCCTACCAAGATGGCGATCATGCTGATCAGGAATAATCCCAATACATCAGCACCTGCCAACTTGATGTGTACGTTGTTTTCTTCTGCCATTTTCTATCTCTCCTTTTTTTCATGGACATAAAGAAAGGATGAGGTCTCCGCCAACTGTGAACACCTAAGATTAAATCTATGATAGATGCCAGAGCTGGGCGGAATCTCTCCCATTGCGATCCCCTCTGTCCCTTCCGATTTGTCCCAAATGGATTGAGTCATCAATCCTAATAGAAGTATAGCTGAGAGATGATAATATATACTTTATTAATTTAGGACTGTTAATGGAATGCATAATCGTGCGCATGGACCAGAATCGGCCATGCCAGAGGATTTCAATTAAGAAACGAGTAATGTATATATAATAAGAAATACATTTAATATATCCTCGCAAATACAGTCGTGATAATCGTTCTTACCTCTCGTTGTACTGTATATTGTTTGGATTCATCAAGATCCCACTCGATGGAAAAGGACCGAGATGCGGTAGGTGCCCTTGGGCACCTACAAAGAAAAAGAACATTCCACGATCGATGGCCAGTATTGCTCCGCTTTTGATGTTATGTTCTGCCATCGGAACATAGCCATATCGGTGCGAAGGGTATGAAGACCATCCAAATATTCCTGTTATTCCTGTAGCAATGAAAACCGTATATGGTCCGTAAAGGGAGGGGGCGATGAACAGGTTTCAGACTAACGTTCATTGGCCGCAGAGAGCAAGTTTCCCATCCAGCGGCAACAATTGCGCCTTTGAATGCCTGGGGTTCTTCGTCCTTGCCGCAACCCTTGACTGAACCTCATTGAATGTTTCCACACTTACCACGGCCTCATGCCCCGAGGGCACCACCACATCATCCCACCGTAGGAAGCCGGCGTACACAGGGTTGTGCAGGATGCGACTGATGGACCATACCGTCCACTGGCCGCCCGTGCCTGTGGTCACATCCATCCCGTTCAATTCCCAGGCGATCATCCCCATCGATCGTCCGGAAAGATATCTATCATAGATGAAGCTCACCGTCGCTGCTTCTGACTCTTCCTGGAGCAGCTTGCCGTCCTGAAGTCTGTATCCGAAGGGGACCCTGAAACCCAAAGGCCCCTGTCCAGACTCGGCCTTCTGCCTCATCCCCATGTAGGTGCGCTCGCCTATCTGCTCGCTCTCCAGTTGCGCTATCCTTTGGATTATGTCGACTACGAACCTGCCCACCGCATTGGAGGTGTCCAGGGACTCGCTCATGGAACTGAACTTCTTTCCCCACCTTTCCAGGTCCTCCATCATGCCCATGAAGTTCTTCGAGTTGCGGTGGATGCGGTCCATCTTCATGACCAGGATGATGTCCCATTTTTCCCTTTCCTCCATCATCCGCCGGTACGCAGGCCTTCTGGTGCTGCGACCGGAATGCCCATCGTCCACATACCGTTCCGCGATGTCCCATCCCTGGGCATCGCAATATGCCTCCAGTCTTTCCATCTGAGCCGACAGGGAATAGCCTTCCTTGGCCTGGTCCTCTGTCGATACCCGGGTGTATAGGGCCACTCTAGGCATGGGCCTCGCTCCGGAAGAGGGTCTTGGCCGGTATCCGCCTCTGCTTCCGCCTGGACTTCATCCGGAGAGCGATCAGCCCCTGGACCTCCTCGAAGAGGGCGGGCTCGATGACCTTCAGGTGGGGGGCCTCCTGCTCGATGCCATCCCAGACAAGTTTGCCGAGATAGATGTGATTGGCCAGGATGCCGTGGATGGTGGTCCTCTGCCAGGCACCTCCGTTCTTGGTCGGGACGCCTTCCACGTTCAATGCCTCGGCGATCTGCCCGGGCGAGCACAGGCCTGCGGCCATTGTGAATATCCGTTCAACGATCAATATCTCATCGGGGTCCTTGACCAGACCGGCTTCGGTATATACATAGCCATAGGGGGGCGGGCATCCCAGATGCCCTTTGCCCTCGATAGCCTTCTGGGTCATGCCCACCTTGACCCTCTCCCCGATCTGTTCGCTCTCCAGCTGGGCGATGCGCTGGATGGTGTCCATCACGAACCTGCCTATTGCGGTCGTGGTGTCGAAGTTCTCCTGGGTAGAGTTGAACTCCTTGTTCCAGGAACGGAGAAAGTCCATCATCAGAGTGAAGTTACGGCTGTTGCGGTGGATGCGGTCCATCTTGAGGACCACTATGACATCCCATCTGTCCAGCTCATGCATCATCCTTTTGTATTCGGGTCTTTCGGCGCTTCGGCCGCTGTACCCGTCGTCCACATACTCGCCGACCACCGTCCAACCTCTGGCCGTGCAATAGGAGCGAAGGCGTTTGAGCTGCGCGGCTATGCTGTACCCCTCCCTGGCCTGATCCTCTGTGGACACTCTGGCATAGATCGCCGCTCGCAACCCTTCTCCGTCTGACATTTGACCGCTGATCAATTACATGATTAGTGTATTTTATATTTAATAGCAGACGTTTGTCTGACGAATTCCCCTAGCCGATGGGTAATGAAATAATTTATTAAATGCTATATCACTATTTTTTATGCTCATAAAGTAATTGACTATAATTTTATAGCATTAATGGATTTTGTATCGGTTGCTTTGGTAGGTGAGGAGTTTTTGTAAAGTTATTTGCTATATTAGTAATTCTGATTAAGTAATAAGATTGTATTTTTATGATTCATTGAATTATTATACACTATATTAATATTTTAATATACTATATATTAATTGAATTGCGTACCAACCTCCGGGTGTCTATTCCACAGTCCAATCACAGACCAGGGGGTGGTTGATATATATTTGATATAAATTATTAATAACCACATTCGAAATAATTATTTGATAGCTCTAGCCTTTATCATACATGGCCAAGGTCGAAGGCATCTCAGGCCTTACCAAGCTGTTCAGGGAATCGTTGAACGATGTCGATGAGGGGAGCCACGTACTTTTCATCGGCTCTGAGGCGGTCTGTCCCCCTTTCGCAAGCCTGTTAGCATATGCGGTCCGGGACCACGACCTGCACTTCGGTTTCTGTCCCAAGGCCGTCTGGGAGAGAAGTCGGGTGATGAACTGGGTCGACGGGGCCGGCTTTCAGATCGGCAAGGGGCAGTTCGAGCCCGGAGAGGCGGATGTCATAGTGCTATTAGGCGGCCTGGCCATGCCCAAGTTCGGATGCCCGGTCGAGGATGTCAAGGCGCTCCTGTCCCAGGTCCCTAGGTGCAAGTTGGTGATTGGAATGGGATTCATGGACGTCTTCCGAAGGGCTGGATGGGACAAGGTCATCCCTTTCGATGTCCTCATCGACTGCTACATGTCCGCGGACATAGTCTGAATTGGATCCCGTCGGTCCTTACGGAACCTTGCGACCCCCTGGCATCCCAGGGGGCGGTGAGCAGGGCTGCCTTCCAATACCCTCACTTGAACCAATAGGGCCTGAGTTCGGAGGACATGTGGTTGACTATCATCCGCTTCTTCATGAAGAGGGTGATCCGTCGGTTGGTGCTCGCGATCCCGCTGCACTTCCATCCCTGGAAAAGCTCCCCACAGTTCACGGTCCGCCCATGCTCGTTGATCCAGACGTTCCCTGCCTCCAGCCTTCGGGCGATGCTCTCGCCTTTCTGCGGGTCGCTGGTCCAGACGGTCGCGCCCAGGCCGTAGTCGCTGTCGTTCGCCAGCCTGATGGCCTCCTCTTCGTCCTTGACGACCCGGATCGGCAGCACCGGCCCGAAGGTCTCCTCGCGAATGATCTCCAGGGAATCGTCGAAGACCCTGAGGACCGTGGGTTCGAAGAAGTAGCCCAGCCCTGGAAGGCTTTCCCCGCCGGTGAGAAGCTCACAACCAGCCTGGACCGCCCTGTGCACCTTCTCATGGACCTTTGCCCGGGCCTCCTCCCTGATGAGCGGCCCTATCTGATGCTCCACATCGATCCTGGCCACCACCTTGAGCAGTTCCTGGATGAACTGCTCCGCAACGCTCTCCACCACATACAGGCGCTTGACGCGGATGCAGACCTGCCCTCCATGGGAGAACGCGCCGCTGGCCACACCCCTGGCCGCCGCGGGTACGTTCACGTCCGAGCAGACGATGCCGGGATCGTTGCCGGAGAGTTCCAGGACCATCGGCTTGATACCAGCGTTCCTGGTTATGTCGAGGCCCGTGCTCCGCCCGCCTGTGAACACCAGGGCGTCGAAGGGCGCCGCCACGATGGTCTTGCCGATGTCCGCCCCTCCGATAAGCACCTGGAACAGGTCCTCGGGCATGCTGGTGCGCCCGAACGCCTCCTTGATCTTGAGCCCCGTCATGGTGGTCAGCTCGGAGGGCTTGAACACCACGGCGTTCCCGGCCATGAGGGCCGGGATGAGCGTGATCATCGTCTGCCAGAAGGGATAGTTCCAGATGCCTATGTGGCCAATGACGCCGTGCGGGACCAGGTTGACTGTCGCCTTGGTGTGCGGCCAGGCCGCCTGGTCCAGGGGGAACTCGTAATCGTTGATCGCCCTGGCCTCGGCAGCGTAATGGTCGAACCCCTTGATCACGCCATTATACGTGCCAATGACGTCGTTCCTGGGGAAGCCGCCCTCGACCGTTTCCGTGGCGATCAGGTCATCCTTCATTGCCAATAGGGCGGATTGCAGCTCCATGACAGCGGCCAATCTTTCCTCCTTGTCCCATCCGGACATCCACTTTTGTTGGGCCTTACGGCCGTTATGAAGAGCGACCATAACGTCGTCGGGGGCGCTCGGGACGAACTCTTTGATCACCTGCCCCGTGCGGGGATTGATGGAACGGACTACCATGAGAATACTATTCGCGTTCGGGCTTTTAGGGTTGTTGCCCCAGGACCGCGTCGGGGTTTGGTCATCTCAGCAGGGCGTCGGCCAGTCCCTCAGCCCATCCCTCGGCCTTCTGGACCTCCCCATCCAAGAGCTGGTACGTTCCGCTTTCGTGCTTGACGTATGAAAGAAGATGCGGGCATGCGATCTCGAAGCCCATCTTCTTCAGTCTGGATTCCATTGCCCTGTTGGCGTTGCCGCTCAGGAGGGACCTCAGCTGCGTGTCGAAGCTCGCCGCCTTCTTGCCCCTGAGCCCCTCGCTCTTCAGCCCGTTCAGGAAACCGGTGATACCCTGGGTGGGCGCCCATGCCATCGTGGGGGTTCCGACGATCAGGGCGTCATAATCCTCCACCCGGATGTGCTTCGCATCCTCTACCGGGAGGGAGGCCACCTCCAGCCCTTTCCCTCGAAGGGTGGCGGCGATCGCCTCGGCGACCTTGGCGGTCGTCTTGGCCGAAGAAACGGAATCATAGACCAGGGCTACCTTCATGCCATCCCCTTCTCATCGAACCCTACGGCCTTGGACCGTATATAACTTCGTCATATCGATGAGGGAAGGATCAAAAAAAAGATTGGAAAGAGGTTTAGGTTACTTCCGCCGGACGATGAGCACCGCAGCGACCACGACCACGACGATCACGGCCACGAGGATTATCCCGAGATAGGGCGGGTCGGTGAAGAACCCTAGGATCCCGTCATCCTCCTCGAGTTCGCCCTGGCGCTCCACTATCTCGTTGATGTTCTCCTCGACTACGTCCGGGTCGGAGGATGCCCTAATGGTCATATCCTCGTCGATCATCCCGCCGACGGTCTCGTTCAGCTCCTCTGTGTCCATCTGGAACGCTGCCATGAAGCCGGCGTCAGAGGAGTAGTAGAAGGCGAACGGTACGCCTTCCCCGCCCGTCATCACCCTGATCTCATAGACATTGGTCATGTCATAGAGGTCCTCGAAGTAGTCGGTACAGTTGAACCACAGGTCGATCTCGTCGGATTCGAGCGGCCTTATGACCCCCTTGTCGATCGGGGAGCCCTCATCGCCTTCGATATCCTCGAACACGATCGGGAAGCCCGTTATCCCGGTCTCCTCGACGAACTCGTCGTCGAAGATCTCGTCCTCCACATCATCGGGCAGCCCCTGCACGTCCAGGTAGCCGGTCAGGTTGCCGCTCAGGGAGGCGGTGAAGTTCGACCACCATGTATCGTTGACGCTCATCGGGAAGTCCCAGATGTTCAGGCAGGGGTCGAAGGTGAGGTCCAGGTCCAGATCGGCCTTCAGCTCCGCGTGCACATCGTAGTCCTCGTACCGGT
>JAJFUR010000023.1 GCA_021372335.1 Methanobacteriota archaeon | reverse complement strand
GCAGAGCTCAAGCATCGTATCGGACCCCTTCTGCGCAATGACGCCGCCCTCACCGTCGTCATCATCATTGCCCTGGAAGAGGAGCACACCGACAGCGGCCACTATGATTATGGCTACGACGCCGATGACCAGGTACTTCATCTTATTCTCCATTCTTTCACCTTTGATATGTAAAGAAAAGACAAGGGGCCGCGGGCCGGTCATCAAGGACGATGAACGGAGGATCGAGAAGGCACGCGACGCCTGGGCCCTTTCCCGTCCCGATCAGCCCTTTGTTCATTTTCTCCGGAGCAGGTTACCAAGGCACCGTTTATATACATTCGCGAAATAGAATATATTCTTATAATTTGTATATAGAATATGTATATATCAGAAATATATGATTATAAAGAATGTAATAAGAATATTGGGCAATATTGTATATACAATAAGAAGATAAGTAATGACGTGAACAGGGGTAAGGAGATGAACACCGAGGTCCGCCGAGTGCAGAAGACCGGGGCGTCCACACTGACCGTTTCCCTGCCCAAGGACTGGGCGGACCTCTCCGGCCTGAAGCCGGGCGACCAGGTCGCCATGGCCGTCCAGGCGGACGGAACGATCGTTCTGGACCCGCGCAGCGACCGCCGCAAGGAGGCGGTGAAGAAGGAGATATGGACGGACGGGGGGGAGAGCGCCGAGCATTTGAAGCGGAAGCTCATCGGGGCGTACCTCGCCGGCTTCAACATCATCGAGGTGCGCTCTAAGGAGCGCATGGAACCGGAGGCGAAGGGCGCCATCAGGGAGTTCTCGCGCCTGGCCATCGGGCCGGAGGTGGTGGAGGAGACGGCGAACAGCGTGCTGTTGCATGACCTCTCGGACCCTGTGGAGCTCCCTCAGGAGAAGTGCGTGCGGCGGATGCACCTGATCGTGCGGGCCATGCACGCCGACGCCATCGAGGCGCTCTGCCAGGAGGATAAGGGGCTGGCAGAGGACGTCATCGACCGGGACACGGACGTGGACCGGCTGTACTGGATGGCGGTGAAGCAGAACACCCTCATCGCCAGGGACCGGAGGCTCGGGGAGCGTATAGGGCAGGACATCTTCGGCTCCAACGACCTCATGCTGGTCGCCCGCGGTGTGGAGCGTATCGGGGACCATGCCGTGCGCATCGCCCGGAACGCGCTGCTGAGCGCGGAGGATGCGGAGAGGCTGCCGGCGGCCGATGACATCAGGAAGATGAGCGCGGCCTGCGTCCGCGTCCTCGACGAGGGAGTGGAGGCCCTGTTCAGAAGGGACATCGAGCAGGCGAACGCGGTCATCGACGAGGGGATGGATGTCGTGCGGAGGTGCGAGCGGTTCGGGAAGGAGGTCCAGGTCAGGGACAGCCGGGAGGCGATCATCACCCACATGGTCCTGGACTCCATCATCCGCTCCACGATGTACGCCGTTGATATCGCGGAGATCGCGATCAATGGGAGCATGCGCAGCTGACGCCCTCGGGCCGCGCCCAATGGAGCATGGTCAATTATGCGATTGCTCCTAGGCATCCTTCCATAGGTGGGCGGGGCGGAGGGGAGGAGCGGGCGTGAGGGATCGGAGGGGCCTCTGGCCGACGGCCTCAGCGGAGGCGAACGCGCGGGTCTGGGATCGGAGGGCCCGGAGCGGCATTCCCCCTTGGTCCGAGATAGAGGAACGGGTCGAGGCGCTCAAGGCCCCCTGAAATCCAGCCCTGACCATCCTCCCTCGGACTTGGCCTGTTGTGGGCTGTGCCCCTGCGTTCGGAGGGATTCCATAAGATGAGCGGTCCCACCCTTCCCCCCTCCAGATGCCCCCGGGAGGAACGGGCGGACCGCTGGCCATCGGGGGGCGGCCCCCATGCCCGGGCCGCCGAGTGGGGTGCCGGGTTGGGGACCGATGCCCGAGGCCGATCCCTAGCGCCATGCTCAGGAGGGGCAATAGACTATGTAACTATCGTCAGGCTGACCGGTATTGGCCCTGCTGCAAGCCCACGGCGATCGGCTTGCCCGGTCATTGCGACCTCGCAACAAGCCCTTGGGATGTGGACCAATGAGGCTGCCATCGTCCTTTACGCTGACTCCCATATGAAATGATGGGCGGCGATCCGGTGCCCCATCCTTAGGGGCTGAGGACCACGGTGCGATGCGCCCGCATAGGCGGCTCGGGGAGCGTCATCATGGACCAATAGAGCGGTGGGCGTGATGCTATCGGGATCAAGCCCCTGGTCCCCCTCCATGCTTGGGCCTCCCTTCCCTTTCACATACGACCTGAAGCGTGCTCTCCGCCATCCTCAGGATGTTGAACC
>JAJFUR010000019.1 GCA_021372335.1 Methanobacteriota archaeon | reverse complement strand
TGCGGCCGCTGAACAGCTCCACCGCCCGGACGGAATAATAGACGAGGTACACGGCGCCGACGACGTTGAGCACCAGGACAAAGAGCCCCATGACCAGCTCCGTCCCGGCGCCCGGCCACACCTCCATCGGCAGGCTCAGGTAGTCGATGGTGAAGTGAAGCATTATGCTGGCATACACCCCGTACCGCAGGAAGAGGTAGCCCAGCGCCAGACCGGCCAGGAACGTCGGGGGGACCTTGTACAGGTCCCAGCTGAAGACATGGGCCAGGGCGAAGATGGCGGACGACAGCACCAGGAAGAGCTTCTCCCAGCGCCCGATCCGGAAGTTGCCCCCGAGGATATAGCGGCGGTAGGGGGCGCCCTCCCCCTTGAGGATGTAGACCGCGCCCAGCGGCAGGCCGATGTAGAGGATGCGGCAGATCACCTCCTCCCAGACGGAGGCGCGGAGCAGGCTGTACAGCATCTCCCACAGCTCCCCGGCCGCCCCCCCGGAGGAGGGCTCGATGCCCGCGAGGGCGAGCAGGAGATAATAGGCGGTGTTCAGGGCCAGCACGGCCATGAAGAGGGTGAAGATGGCGTAGATGGGGGAATGCTCCGTGGGCTGGAAGCGCAGCTCCTTCCGGAACCGCGCCCCGCCCTTGTAGAGCATGAACGCGTAGGAGAGCAGCACGGCTACGATGAGCAAAAGGTAATAGCCGACGAAGGCCAGGCCCGGCAGCTCGAGGAACCTGACCAGCCACGGGAGCACCACGAACAACGAGGTCGCCTCCTCCAGGGCTTCCGGGATGACCAGATGCATCCCCCAGAGCATGATCCCGACGTTGACGGTCACGAGCACGAGCACGAGGAGCGCCATCACCGCTCCGATCCCCCGCATCAGCTCCCTCGCCGTCTGAAGGGTGCCCTTCTCCCTTATTGGCCGGGGCGGCGGGGCGTAGAGGGCGTACTGCTTGGAGGCCTCCTCCCCCCCGCCCACCGGAAGCCCGCACTGCGGGCAGAAGGCGGCGTCCGGCGGGAGCTTGGCCGAGCATCGGGGGCAGGGGCGGTCCGGGGCGTCGTCCTCCATGCCTCCATCCATCCCGGCCGTTCTATTTACGCCTGTCGCTCCCCTTCCCCCTAGTGGCATCACCCCCGCTCAGGATGGGCGCGGCTCGGCCAGCATGATATATCAATAAGGCAAACCTTTATAATTTTCCCGAATGTTGCATCTCTACAAAACGGAGGCAACCGCAATGGACGAAGATGCGCCAGGAAAGAACGTGGATTTTGTCACACTGAGCTCCGAGAAAATACCCTTCGGCCGCAACAACTTCATCGAGGTGGCGCGGAAGAAGGCCATCACCAAGGAGGGGGAGAACGAGTTCATCTCCCTGTCCCGCGGCTACTACCTCCCGGACGGCACCGAGCGGTTCAAGAAGTCCGTGACGATCCCGGACGATCCCAAGATCAAGGACTTCGTGATCGACAAGATCCGCACGATCTGAGCCCTATCCCTTTTCCATGAGCAGCTCCAGGTAGGAGCGGCGCTCGTTCCCCTCCAGTCCGAGCGCCTGCTTCAACTCCAGTATCTTACCCTTCCCAGCGTCCAGGTCGTCCCCCGTGTACTCCATCTCCACGAAGTCCCCCAGCCCCTCCACCCGGTCGAGACAGATATGGACGAGCCCGACGGCGTAGACGGTCCGGCGCTTGGCCACCCTCCTGACAGGGCGGAAGCCGACCCGCTCTAACAGAAGCGCCATGCGCTCCAGGTCCTCCACCTCCAGCTCGACCTCCTCCCGCATCTTGGTGTCCCGATCAAGCTTCGGACCCTTGTACGTGATCATGGAGCGGGCGTTCTCCCGCCGCAGCCGCAGCGCCTCGTCCGAGGCCGCGAAGTTGCGGGCGGGGTGGGAATAATAGACGTCCACCTGCTCCAGCTCCTCGATTCGCCTGGCGCCCATCGCCCTCAGCCGCCCCTCGAGCCCGACGAGGTCGCGGCAGGGCGCCTTGACCTCCAGTTCGATCATCCCCCTCACTAGGGATTGCAATATATAAAAACCCGGAGCCGAATGAGGTATGGACGGACGAGGATACGATGGAAGGGAACGAGCTGGGGCTGCTGCACGTCTATACCGGCGAGGGGAAGGGGAAGACGACCGCCGCCCTCGGGCTGGCCCTGCGGGCCTGGGGGCACGGCCTGAGGGTGTGCGTGGTCCAGTTCATGAAGAGAGGGGAGGACTACGGGGAGATCCGAGCGCTACGAAGGATGGAGGTCGATGTCTTCCAGTTCGGCTCCGGCAGGCTAATAATAAAAGGCGGGCACTGCCAGGAGGACCTGGACTGCGCCTGCCGCGCCCTCGAATTCGCCCGCCTCGTCCTGGCCTCGGGGGAGTACGACCTGGTGGTCCTCGACGAGGTCAACGTGGCCATCTACTTCGGCCTTGTCGACTGCGCGGACGTCCTGGCCGCCCTGCGCGCCCGGACGCCCGGGGTCGAGGTGATATGCACCGGCCGGAACGCCCCGGACGAGCTTCTGGAGGAGGCGGACCTGGTGACGGTCATGACCGTGCAGAAGCATCCCTACGATGACGGGCTCGGCGCCAGGAAGGGCATCGAATATTGAGCCAAACCATGCAAAACATTGAATATTCATTCATCTCATAGATAACGTCCTGGAGCGCTAGCTTTAGAGAGGAAAAGCTCATGGTCCGATTCCGGAAACAGCTTAGGAAGTGTCGCAAGGCGGTGTCGGAGATAATAGGGAACCTTCTCATCCTGGCCATCACGGTGACCCTGTTCTCCAGTATCATGTTCTACGTGGCAACCATCCCGTCGCCGGAGGAGCAGACCTATGCGGAGTTCGACTATGATCTGTCGGATTTGGAGGGCAACGCTCGATGGGTGTATATCACCCATAAAGGCGGCCAGGAACTAATGAACGGGAGTACGAACATATACATCTTCACATACGGCAGCACCCTGCTCTCGTTGAAGATGAACGACTCCGTCAACCCCCTAGGAGATGCCTGGAGCCCCGGGGAGGTATGGAAGTACAAGCTGGAAGGCATCAACTCTGACACGCCGTTGAGCGTGATGATAATCGATACAGCCCATAACAACATAGTCTGGGAGGCGGAAATGGTGGGCGGGCAGGCGTCAGCCCTATACGCCCCCATCATCACATCCCGGGGGACCAAGCCGGCCACGATCATCCACGGCACCGCCTTCCGGTTCTTCGCCACAGTGGTGGACCCGAACGGGGACCTTGATCCCGCCAGCATCTACGTCAACGCCACATCCATAGGGCTAGGCCTAGTGCAGCTCACCGATGAGGACAATGACGGTGTGTTCCTGAGCGCTCCCTTAAACGGCAACATCGCCTACAACGACAAGGAGGTCATGATCACGGCAAAGGACCTGACCAACAGGGGGGCCTCCTCTAGGTTCACGCTCTCCGCCCAGCAGGCCGGCGGAGGTTCACAGAACACCACCAACATAGGGCCGTTCTACGAATATGAAAGCTATCTTGTGAACGGCACATACCCCCCAGATGCCAGCGGCGGGGAGAGCGGCGGCTCCCTGGGGACCACCTTCTATTATATTCGGAGGGCCTCGGACAATAAAATAACGCGCACCTTCCAGCCCGGCGAAGCGCTGTACATCGAGATCTATAGCAACAAGCTGATCAACCTGGCGTTGGAGAACTCCTTCTCCCTGTACAATCCCGCCACCGGTGCGCTGCTGACCCCGCCCACAAAACTGATCAATGCGTTCTCCTACGGCGGGATATATGCCACGTTCAACCGGTACTACATCAACCTGACCGCGCCCACGCAGCCCCTCTACTTCCCGCTTCAGATCTCCCTCAGGGACAATACTGGAACGGTAGCAAACATCGCCGACTCCATCTCCGTGGTCGGCGCCACGTACCCGATCATCAAGACCTACAAGCTCAACACCACCACCAACGAACTGGTGCTTTGCACATCTTTCAACCACACCGACACGGTGTACTTGAAGATCTTCACAAAGGATGTGGACCTGAGTTTGACCACTGTAACGCTTAACGACATCCAGATCAATGCCTACTCAGGAAAGTATATCGTGAAGCAGACCCTGCCCGCGCCCAACACATGGATCTCAGGTTCAGAACCGGTCATGACCAGCAATCCGCCCCTCTCCCAACTCTTCAAGACCTTGAAGACAGGGTCCAGTTCCTCCAGGGTCCTCGATAGCAAGGTGGGCGATGCCGTCTACACGGTCAAGATAGACCTGCTGAGGCCCAATTACGGCTGGTGGCTGTCCGGGAAGAACTCCTATACGCTGTTCATCCCGGTGCTGACCGACGGTGGGAGCTATGGCACCGGTGAGACATATTACAACCTGAACTATCAGTTCAACGTCACCGCGCCCCGCAGCACGACGGACCTCGTGGCCAGCGTCGGCTCCGGCTCCTTCACCTGGAGCGCCTCGGGAGCCAGTTGGACGGACAACAAGCTCGTCTGGTATAAGAACGGGGAGAGGTTCGACCAGTGGGACGCCACGGTCATCGATGGCGACACGTACAAGGGGCCGATCGGGATGGAGCTTGCCGACATCGACAACGACGGGTATTCGGACCTGGTGGTCGGGTTTCAGGATTCCACGGTCTCCATGGCCTGGTACAAGAACGAGAAGACCGATGGCAGCGAATGGTCCACATTGCCGTACATCATCTGCAGCGCCTTCGACGCCCTCCCAGACCAACAGGCGGACATGACCTACCATTCGGATTGGGGTGTGAAATGGTATGGCAGCTCGGACAAAGGAACCGCGAACGAGGACGTCACGGTATGGTCTGAGGACAGGGGCAGCTTTGTGTCGAGGTATGGCGAGTATTTCATCTCGACCAATGAGATCGTGGGGGCCATCAAGGCCGGGGACTTCGACGGCGACGGGGATCTGGACCTCGTCGCTTCCTTCCTTCACACGGTCGTTTATTCTACAGCTACCGATCCAGACGATGCAGATTATAGCAATTCTTACGGCATGTTCTTCAACCGGGGCATCTACGTGTTCTGGAACGATGGGAGCTGGACCAAGACCCAGGTATACGGTACCAATGTATATACCAATCGAAATGACAACCCCGCCGCCCTGGACCTAGCGGTCGCCGACCTCAACCAGGACGGGGTGGACGACATCGTAGCCGTGTACGAGACCGGCGTCACAAAGATCTGGCTCAACCAGTGGAGGCAGGTCATCGGGATCTCCTCCGACCCCAAGGCCGATGCCTTCGGCACGGGCTCGCCCGTGCCGGCAGCGAACGTGCCAACGGTCACTGGGACCAACCCCTGGGACCACACACAGAGGTTCCCAACGGTCGCCATAGCGGACGTCGACCTAAATGGATACCCGGACATCATCCGGACAAGCACCGCAGCCTCTGGCACATCCAGGACCGTCACCGTTATCAGGACGATGCCTTCCACGCCCTCGGACATACTCAGGACCCCATCATCGGAGCATTCCCCGGAGTCCGAGGTCAGCGCCAAGACCACCGGGTCGATCGCCAACCTTACGGCGAACGACGGGTCCTTCGAAACCCTGAGCGAGGTATACAAGAACACACCCATCATGCTAGGCCTTCCCGATCAGACCCAGGCCTCATCGCCCAACATAGATGACACAGGGCAGGACCTGGCCGACCTCAGGTATGATGACGGGATGATGTACAACGTCGAAGCGCTGAAGACGATGCACATCCGGAGCTTCGCCCTGGACAGCACATACTCCAGCGAGCCCGTGACCCAGGCCATATTGAGGGTCAAATACTCCGTCACGGACAACTACAACGGCAACAACTACATCCAGTACTCCCTGGATGGCAGCACGTTCGTTGACACGACCCTGAGACCGACCTCCTCCTCATGGAACGTGAACCTGACCTTCGACCTGAAGGCCATGGGCATCGACACCTGGTCCGAGCTCCATTCGCTCAGGGTCATGTTCAAGCACAACGGGATAAACGGTACCGTCCAGTTCGACTACGTCCGGCTGGAGGTCAGGTTCGCGGAGAGCCGTTGGATGGAGTGGGTGTACGAGGTGCCGAACGTCGCCACCCAGGTCACCCACCAGCTTGGCATGTCCGCCTATACAACGGGAGAGACGTTCACCGTGAAATACTCCACGGACGGCACCATCTGGTACGATGCGTTCGCCTTCAACGAGACCGTTGAAACGGTCAAGCAGGTCCAGCTGCCGCACACCACCAATTCCGTATACTACATCAAGGTCTCCGCGGCCGACGCCTCCACGACCGATGTGCAGAACGATTCCCTGGTGATCGACATCATCGGGATAAGGCACATATCGCCGACCGTGCAATGGCCCTCAGCAGACCTTAGGACCGTCAGCATGACCATGCAGAACAGTGCCGAGTACATTACATGCCTGGCCGTAGGGGATGTCGGGTCCACACTCAACAAACTGCCCGACGGTTATCCCGATATTATCGTCGGAACGTCCTTCGTCGGAAGCGGCTCGTCCACATCCACCCTAATGCTATCCTACGGCAACGGCAACTCCTTCAGCGCCCCGGAGTCATTAGCGACCTCCGGCCTCTCGGCCGCCGTCGGCGGGAACAATGCCATCTATGACACCAAGAGCATAGCGCTTGGCGACTTCAACGGCGACGGCTATCTGGACATCGCCATAGTGATAGGCTTCGCGCCTGGGAGGAGCGGGGGCACGGCGCCATCGATCTGGCTGTACCGCAACGACCCATCGGTCGGGCAATGGGGGGAACAGGTGCTGAACGCATTGGCGACCGGGGATTCCGCGATCAACATCCAGGCGGGCAATGTGGACCTGACCGTCCTATATCCCCTCCTCGGGATATTGGGCCTGGTGGCAGTGGAGGGCTGGATGGCCAGGGCGGGCCGCAAGCGCAGGTGACCCCCGCGTGCCCCTGTACGACGTGGCCATCTCCGGCGGGGGACCCTCGGGGTCCTATTGCGCCTACCGCTGCGCCCAGGCGGGCCTCTCGACCGTTCTGATCGAGAGACGCGTCCCTCCCTGGACCAAGGTCTGCGCGGGCGGGGTGCTGCTGCGGGCGGCCTCCAGGCTGGATTTCCCGCTTCCCTCAGCCATCATCGAGAAGGAGGTCCGCGGCCTCCTGGTGGCGGGCGAGGGCTTTCGGGAGCGCTTCCGGTTCGACCGTGGCCTGGCCTACACGGTCCACCGGCCCAACCTCGACACGCACCTGCTCGGTATGGCCGAGAGGGCAGGGGCGGAGCTGATGCTCGGGGACGAGGTCAAGGTGATCCACGAAGGGAGCGACGTGGAGCTCCATCTCCGAAGC
The DNA here is from genome assembly GCA_021372335.1 of Methanobacteriota archaeon. Classification (GTDB taxonomy): domain Archaea; phylum Thermoplasmatota; class Thermoplasmata; order Methanomassiliicoccales; family UBA472; genus UBA472. The sequence continues at coordinate 42,648 of JAJFUR010000019.1, read as the reverse complement.
TCCACCGTCAGGGCCAGATGCGCAGTGGTCGCGGAGGGGGCGGGCAGCGGGAACGCCCACCGGTTGCTCGGGCCGCCGCCGAAGGACGGTATGGCCATGGGCCTGCGCTCCATCTGCCCGACCATTGAGGGGCCTGAGGACGAGATAGAGGTCTTCTTCATCGACAGCCCGACAAGGGGCATCCGCCGTCCCCCCATGTTCCCCCTGATGGGCTGGATGTTCCCCTATCGTGGAATGGCCAACCTGGGTGTGGGAGGGCATGGCTATTCCAAGGCGCAGCTCATGGCAGGGATGGACCACGTCCTAAGGCATACCTCGGTGAGGGTGGCCAGTGCGCCAGGGCCCCCCTCCGCCCACCCCATCCCCATCATCCCACGGCCGAAGGTGGCCACGCGTAGGACGATGCTCATTGGGGACAGCGCGGGGCTGGTCAGCCCGCTCAGCGGGGAAGGGCTGTCGCACGGGTTGGCAAGCTCCATCCTGGCGGCGGAGGCAGCGATTAAACTGGCCTCCGGAGATAAGGGGGCCATCCTCGCCTATGAGGATGCGGTGGCCTCCACCATCATCAGGGACATCAAGGCTGCCGCGATCATCTCCCCGGTCCTGCATTGGCTCCTGGGGGTCGTTGACACGGGGGCCTTCTTCCGGGCCGTCGGAAAGGAGGAGGAATACATAAGGGCCTGGACCGAGATGGCGCTCGGAGAGGAAACATGGCAGCGCCTCCTGATGATGACCATCCCGCGCTTCCACCGGCTCTTCTTCCGCTCCTTGGCCTAGCCTACAGAAGGAACCGCAGGGCGGCGTAGAGCAGCCCCACCATGGCGATGGACATCACCGGCCTCGACCGCCTGGCCCTACGGAACCACAGGGCAGCCGCCAATCCCAGGGCTGGAAATGCAACGAGGTCCGGTGCGGAATGGAACAGCACCAGGGGGGTCAGGGAGGTCAGGAAGATGAGGACGGCCACGCAGTCCACCCCCCGTTCCAGGCCCAGGACGGTGTAGACCGTCCTCACCCCTCCGACACGGTCCTCCTCATAACCGTCGACATCTGTTATGATCGATCCGACGACCAGCCCGATGAACATGAACAGCCCCACCATCACGATCTCCGGATAAAGCGAAGGATGGAACACCTCCCCAGTAAGGTATGGGGCATCGACAACGGAGCTGACCACGCTGAAGGGTGTCGCCGCCCCGTAGAGGAACGCCAGGAACGCCCCCGCGCCCATGAGAATGGGGCTCAGCAGGGCGTTCTTGAACCTCACCGGAGGGAAGGAGTACACGAAGGCCAATACAAGTATCCCCGCCATTATGAGGAACTGCTGCACGCTCAGCAGCAGCGATACGGCCAAGGACACGAAGGCGAGGACCCCCGAAGCCTCCTTGAACACCCCGACCGGAAGGAGGCCCGAGGCGATCACCCTCCCCTCCTTGGTCGGAGAATCCCATTCGCGGTCGCTGATATCATTCCAAAGAACGATGGCCTGCCAGGCGAGAACGGCCGAGAGCACGGTCGGCACGACATAGGCCAGGTTAACCCAGTATGGGGGCTCGAATATCCTGCTGATCAATTCCGGTCCGCCCCATCCCCGCCAGGCCATGGCCGTCCCAGCGAGCACGATTCCGCCGAAGAACGCGGTCTGATAGGGACGCAGGGCCCACAGCTCTCGACGGAACCGTCCTCTCAGGGCGATGTAACTGAGGGCAAGGACAAGGACCACCGCCGCCAGGTAATAGTACGCGAAGATGAAGAGGTGATATTGGACATACTTGGTGCTATCAAAGCTCGGGAACACTGGAACGCCGTTCTCAGAGCCAACCGGTAGATAGGCCCCGGGGGTTCCCAGGGTGAACATGGCCGCAAAGGTGAAGACGGCCATCAGCCCCAGCCGGACGGCCAGCACCGCCCTCCCGGGCAGGTCGTACATCTCATCCCGATGGAGCCAGATCACATAAGCGAAGAGGGCGAAGAGGACCGTAAGCACCTCAACCGCCTGGCCTGGGTGGAAGGACGTTCCCTCGAACTTGAAGAAGGCGGTGAGGAAGTCGGTCCACGAGAAATAGGCATAATTGGTATCTTGACCGAAAAGGAACCTGTCGATGAGGGGGGGAAGAAGGATGATCCAATAATACCAGTTGGTGTAGTTGATGCACTTCCTGAGGCTGGAGCCCGAGAAGACCTTTAGTATGAGGACGAGCCCCAGATAGGTGAGCACGAAGAACGAGACATGATGGGCTATGCTGAAGATCCAGGGATGGGCGGTCGTTACAAAGGCCTCATCCAGCAGATAGTATTCCAGCATGTCCCTGGCCAAGGCGAGGATCAGCACATAGGCGAAGGTCTGCCAAAGGTTCAGGCGATCCTTTTCCAGGAACGCCAGCAAGGAATCGATTCTCCCTCCAATGCGCTTGCCCATCGGACCGCTCCCCTCCATGGCCATCAAGCAGCTTTCTCTCTATAAATCACTCGCATCCAAGGCCATGCCTCTGACCGCCCCCCCGCATCTCTCCAGCTCTATCAGTAGCAGCAGATGCGACCGTCCCGCCGCCAATCCCTTGGCGACATCGGCAATATGCCCCTCCCTTTCCGCATTGAGTGCCGCGATCCCCCTCCCCCCGTTCACCTTCCGGTCATAGTCCAGCACGAACGCCTCGGCGCTCGCCATGTCGAACCGTTTCCGGGCGATCCGGCGGGAGAAGAACGATTCTTTCACCAGCTCCAACCCTCCGACCAGCTCGCAGTACCTCTCGGAGAAGAGCTCCTCGTTCATGTCGAGCGGGATGAGCGGGATCCCGAGTTCCTCGCACGTCCGGAGTGCCTCTAGGTAGCACGGCGGGGGCAGCTGCACCTCCCCGAACTCCTCCAGCCCTGCCCGGTACGCCTCCTCAAGGGCGCTCAGGCCGATCTCCTCCCCCTGGTAGGAACGCAGCCCCTCCAGCTCCTCCCTCGATATCGAGACGCCCACCGCCTCCGGTCGGGTCTCGAGGATGGCCGCGCGGACCTTCTCCCCCTCACTGACCAATCCCTTGATCACCGGAAGGACGTACACCTTCGAACCGTTCAGCTCAATCCTTTGCATCCACTTCGCTCCGGGCGTTGACCATCTTGCGCAGGCGCTCCGACTCCTTTATCTTCTGCAGCTCGTCACGTCCGATGAGCGCGGTGCCCTCGATGCTCTGCCTGGTGCGTAGCCTCTCGATGAATATAACCGATTCCTTGCCGGTGATGCGCGCGACGTCCGCCACCACCTTAGCCTTGTCCGCCAACCTGGCCTCGTCCTTCCCCAGGCCAGTGAGGAGAAGGAGGTCCCGGTCGCCCGTCAGCGCCTCGAAGGGGCACTTCTCCGTCGGCCTCACCACCAGCCCCAGCTGGGTCAGCATGGTGTAGATGTTGCGGCTGAACTCGTCGTACCTCTCCATCTCCAGCGGACGCGGCTCCCGGGGCGGGGGGCGATACCCCATGGGGTCCACCGGGACCACCAGCGGCCTCTCGAGGTACTCCTCCAGCCGCAGGGCGGCGTCGATCATCGCCCCCATGCCGGCCTCGTACATCTGGATGGTGCGGCGGGACACCCCCGCCACCTCCGCCAGGGTGCCGAGGCTGAGCCCCCGGTCCTCCCGGATGCGGTGCAGGAGGTCGCTGTCAAGGCGGACGTACAGCCCACCGGGCGCGGCGAAGATGAACGGAGGCTCATCCTCCAGGAGCAGGGCCTTCATCGTATCGTACGCGATGATCGGGATGTCGAAGCGCGAATAGACGATGCCCGGCTCCAGGTCGCCAGAGCCGGAGCGCTCCCCGACGAGCACGATCGACCCTTCCAACGCCTCCGCCAGGACCTTGAGCTCCTCGGCGTTCTCCTTCGAGAACGCGTCGATGTTGGTGAGCACCTTCACGAGCAGCAGGCTGCGGTCCCTTCGTGCGACTATATCGAAGGCGATGCTCCTCAGCCTAAGGGGCATCGAGGCGCGGAAGCCGGAGCGAAGCAACAGCTCCCGCACGGACCGGATGAGCTCTTCGCGCTGCACGGATGTAATTCGCTATAACTTCTATATAATGATTATCAAAAAGGTAAAGGGGCCAGGCCCCGTTCATTTGATGTCGATCTTCCGGCCCTTCGGCACGGAGGGCACCCGGTCCAGGTACACGGTGAGCACCCCGTTGCGGTACTCCGCGCTGGCGCTCTCCGGGCGGACCTCGCACGGCAGCTCCAGGGTCTTGTTGAACCGCTTGCGCTCCGTGTCCACGGAGATGGTGAGCTGGCGGTCCTCCGCCCTGAGGTCGATGTCCTTCTTCTCCACGCCCGGGAGCTCGACGATCACCTTCACCCGCCCCTCCTCCTCCACCACGTCCGTGAGCGGCTCGCGGTAGCTGGTGTCCGGAGGGAGACCGCCCCCTCGGGGCACATTACCGAACTCCTGCACCATCGGCCTCCCGTCGGGCCCGGTGCGCATGGAGAACCCGTACACCAGGGGGTTCTCCCCGGTGCCGCGCAAGGCTGCCTCCATCAGCCGGTCCATGCGCTCGCGCATCGCATCAAACTCCTCGTCAAAGGAACGGAACAGCCCGCTCCAATCATCATCACGTCGCATCCTCCTCATACTATCACCTCACGTACTCGAAATCCTTGGCAATCTTCTGGAACTTGCTCAGCTCCTGAAGGGAGAGGGGGCGGTGCTTCTCCACCGCCCCCAGTATGTGCCTCATCTGCACCTTCAGGTCCTTCAGCGCCTCCTTGTCCTCGCCCTTGCCGGACGCCACGGCCTCCCGGATCGCGGCCATGACCGCTTCGTTGGCGATGGCCGCCAGGTCAGCGCCGGTGTACCCGTCGGTCCGGAGCGCTATGTCCTTCAGGTCGACGTCGTCCGCCAGGGGCTTGCGCCTGAAGTGGACCTCCAGGATGGCCTTCCTGGTCTCAAGGTCCGGCGCTCCCACCTGGATAAGCCGGTCGAAGCGCCCGGGGCGCAGCAGCGCCGGGTCTATTATGTCCGGCCGGTTCGTGGCGGCGATGACCACCACGTTGTGCAGCGCCTCGAGGCCGTCCAGCTCGGTCAGCAGCTGGGAGATCACCCTCTCCGTCACGTGGGAGTCAGAGTCCCCGCCACGGGTGGGCGCTATCGAGTCGATCTCGTCCATGAAGATGACGCACGGCGCCGCCTGCCTAGCCTTGCGGAACGTCTCGCGCACCGCCTTCTCGCTTTCGCCCACCCACTTGCTCAGGAACTCGGGCCCCTTGATGCTGATGAAGTTGCTCTCCGATTCCGTGGCCACCGCCTTCGCCAGCATGGTCTTGCCCGTTCCAGGGGGCCCGTACAGCAGCACCCCCTTCGGAGGCTCGGCGTTCATGTGCTCGAACAGCTTGGCGTACTTGAGCGGCCACTCCACCGCCTCCTTCAGCTCCGCCTTTACGTCGTCCAGCCCGCCGATGTCATCCCAATGGAGGTTCGGCGACTCGACCAGCACCTCGCGCATGCTGGACGGAGACATCTCCCGCAGGGCGGCGAAGAAGTCGTCCTTCTGCACGGTGATGCGGTTCAGCACCTCGGCTGGGATGCTGTCGGCCTCCAGGTCCAGGTCGGGCAGGATCCTCCGGAGGGAGTGCATCGCGGCCTCCTTGCACAGCGCCGCCAGGTCCGCCCCGGCGTACCCGTGGGTGAGGTCCGCCAGGCGCTCGAGGTCCACGTCCTCCGCCAGGGGCATCCCGCGGGTGTGGATCTGCAGGATGTCCAGGCGGCCCTCCCGGTTGGGGATGTTGATCTCGATCTCCCGGTCGAACCTGCCGGGGCGGCGCAGCGCGGGGTCCAGGGCGTTCGGCCGGTTGGTGGCGCCTATGACCACCACCTTCCCGCGCGCCTCCAGGCCGTCCATCAGCGCCAGGAGCTGGGCCACTATCCTCCGCTCCATCTCCCCCGACACCTCGTCCCTCTTGGGGGCGATGGAATCGATCTCATCGATGAAGATGATGGACGGGGCGTTCTCCTCCGCCTGCTTGAAGATCTCCCGCAGGCGCTCCTCGCTCTCCCCGTAGAACTTGCTCATGATCTCCGGGCCGCTAATGGAAACGAAGTTGGCGCTCGTCTCCCCCGCTACGGCCTTGGCCAAGAGGGTCTTGCCCGTTCCAGGCGGGCCGTGCAGGAGCACGCCCTTCGGCGCCTCGACGCCCAGGCGCTCGAACAGCTCCGGATGCTTGAGCGGGAGTTCGATCATCTCCCGAACCTTCCTGACCTCATCTCCCAGGCCTCCGATGTCCTCGTAGGTGACCTTCGGAATGCCAGATGGGGCCTCCTTAGTAGGCTTGTCGCTAAGCTTGATCTCAGTGTCCCTGGTCAGCAGCACCGCGTCCGCCGCGGGGGAATGCGCCATCACCACCAGGTCTATGCGCCGGCCCATCACGTTCAGCTCGACCACGTCCCCGCGGGTGAAGACCCGCCCCTCCATCATCTGGGCCAGGTATTCCTCCCCGCCCATGATGCGGAGCTCCTCTGTGGGAGCGAAGGTGATCTTCTGGGCCGGTTTGACGGTCACCTTCCGGATGGACACCTTCTCATCGATGCTGGTCTGGGCGTTCCGCCTTATCGTTCCGTCGATGCGGATCACTCCGCGGTTGGCATCCTCGTTGTACCCAGGCCATACCAGCGCCACGGTCTTCTTCTTGCCCTCGATCTGCACGACGTCCCCCGCGTTCAGGCCCAAGGCCTCCATGACCGCGGGGTCCACTCTGGCTATCCCCCTACCAGCGTCCTTGGATTTGGCCTCGGACACCTTCAATACCTTGTCGGACGCGCTCATGTTATCGTTCCTCCTTATGAGGTGGAGATCACTCCACCTCGATCTTGCTCCTCTTCTCCTCGCTCGCTTTCACCTTGGGCAGGACCACCTCTAGGACCCCGTTCTCCATCTTGGCCTTGATCCCGCCACGGTCCACGTTCTCTGGCAGGCGCAGCTGGCGGTAGAAGCGCATGCAGCCCCTCTCCCTCCGGATGTACCCGCCTTCCTCCTCCTCGCGCTCCTGCTCCTTGTTCGCCGTTATCACCAGGACCTCATCGTCCATCTCTATGGACACGTCATCCTTGGTCATCCCGGGCAGCTCGGCCTGCACCAGGAAGCGGTCGGCCTCCTCCTTGAGGTCCAAGGTAGGCACCCTGGCCCCCTCCATTGGCAAGACGTCATACCCAGGCATGACTAGCCCAGAGCGCAGGTCGTTCAACAGCCGGTCCATCTCCTCGAACATGGAGACGGGGCTCCAGGCCCAAGCACGGGGACTAAGGTCCACCGGCTCTTTCCTCTCTCTCTTCATTATTGCCATGTTGCATCACCTCCAACATGTTAACTAAGAGTTGTATACTCTTAGTGCAATACTATAGTGTTTAAACTTCTATATATACTTTACTTAGAAGACCGTTTAAGCTCCTCCTCGAGCTTGGCCGCGGCCTCGTTCATGCGCCGCTGCAGCTCCTCCATCCCCCGGCGGATGTTCGGCCCGCCCTCCCTGAGTTCCCTCTCAAGCCGCAGTAGGGCCTGCTCGGCCTCCTTCCCTCCCTGCTTGGCGTTCATCGCCGCCTCGGTGAGCGCCTCCCGCCCCAACCGGTCCAGGTCCTGAGCGGCGGCACGCAGGGCCCTCTCCAGGTCCCCCCCGATGCGCCTAATCTCCTTCACGTATCTATCCAGATCGCTCTCCATCGTTATCGTCCTCCAAGGATGAGATGATGTCCTCGACCACATCGTCCCGCATCCCCAGCTCGCTCGCCAGCTCCTTGACGTCCATCTCCGGGTGTAGGATGTACTCGTACGCCACCCTCCGGCTACGGTAGTCCGGAACGGCCTCCTCCACCAAATGCCCCGCCTCCTCCAGCAGCCTCTCCTTCTCCGCGATGAGCTGGGCCCGCCTCTGCCCAAGCTCTTCCAGCTCGCGGTCGAGCGCCTCTATGTCCTTGCGGAGGTCCATCAGCCTCCTGCCCGTCCCTTCCCTCTCGGTCGCCCGCTCCTCGAAGGGCCGCGTCGCCACCTCGGCATTGAACAGGCCGGGACCGATGTCCACCACCATGGTGAAGCCCATGGTCGGAAAGTACCGTCTACGGGCGGGACCTCCCTGGTCGCTCTCCTCCGAGAAGGAGCGGACCAGGTCCAGGTCCTCCAGCATCCTCAGGTGCTTCATTATGCCCTGCTGGCTGAGCCCCAGCTCCCTGGACAGCTGGAGGGGGTACTGCGGCTCCCGCACGAGCGCCTCCAGTATCTTCCGCCGGGTGGGGTTCTCAATGACCGATAGCAGTACGTCGAGCTCGTCCATGTTCCCACAACTATTCAACCATCTGTTTACATCCATAAATTGTAAACTATCTGTATAAATAATTAGCGCAGGGTCTGCGCTGACCCACGCGGGCGCCCTCGAACATCGCCCTCCGGGCCGGGCACGGGGTGCCCCTCCCGATCCCTGCACGGGACAGAGCGCGCCGCGGAGGCCGGGCGGGAACATTTAACTGACGAACGCCCTTCAAGGGGCATGGCGGGTGAGCTGGTCGGCGACAGCGTCATCGTCCCCGACATGACCGAGGGGAGCCAGCTCTATAACAAGGGCTACTACGGCTACCCAAGGCCGGGGGGAGGGCTCGAGCTTGAGCTGCTGGAGGCGCTCTACCTGGTGGAGTGCGCCAAGCTCCAGGTGTGCCTGGACGGTAAAACGCTGGACCACGCCGCCCTCTACCGGCGCGCAGCCCGCTCGGTGAACGGCCTGCAGGCCCGCTACCTCGTGTACCGGGACCTGAAGCAGCGCGGATACATCGTCAAGCTGGACCAGGGGGACTTCCACTTCCGGGTGTACCAGAGGGGGTCCGCGCCGCACAACTCGCAGGCGAAGCACTGGGTGCTGGCCATCTCGGAGCGGGAGGTCTTCAACATCGCCTCCCTGCTGGAGAAGAGCGAGACCTCACAGCGCACCCGCAAGGACCTCCTGCTGGGGGTGGTGGACGAGGAGGGGGACATCACCTATTACACGGTCGAGGGGGCTGAGCCGCATGGGCTTGCCTCAGAGGTCCCGACCAAGGCCGAGGGCGCCCTCATCGACTCCTCCGTCCTGGTGCTGGGGGAGGACGCGGACCGCCTCTACGAGAACGGCTACTATGGAAAGAGGATCGGCCCCATGCTCCAGCTCTCGTTGCTCGAGACCGCGTATCTCATGGAGAGGGGCGCGCTCGAGGTGCGCTCCCTCCGCTCCGGACAGAGGATGGGGGAGAAGGGCTTCCTGAGCAGCGCACGGAGGGCCCAGCCCGACTTCGACATGCGCATGCGGGCCTACAAGGACCTGAGGTCCCGGGGGATGGTGGTCAAGACCGGCTTCAAGTACGGCACGCACTTCCGGGTGTACGAGGGGGACCCGGCGAAGCATCACTCCCGCTACCTCGTGCACGTGGTCCCGGACGACTACTCCACCGTCTGGGCCGAGATCTCCCGTGCGGTCAGGCTCGCTCACGGGGTCAAGAAGGAGATCCTCTTCGCCAGCTCCGGGCAGGAACTTAGCTACATCAAGCTGACCAGGGTGAGGCCCTAGGCGCAGGCCCCTTCCCCGGGGCCGCGCAGCTCCGTCAGGACCTTCCGCGCGCCGGCGACGTCCTCAGGGTCCAGCTTGAGGGCCATGTCCAGTAGTTCGTCGGCCTCCTGCAGCCGCCCCTTGTTGGCCATGACCACCGCCAGCTTGACCATGAAGTTCGTGCGCTTCCGGGGGAACCGGGTATACTGAATCGCGGCTTTGAAGGCCTCCACCGCCTCATCCAGCTGCCCGATCTTCAGCAACCCGTCGCCCAGGCGGGCGTAGCGGGCCGAGCGGGTCTCGGGGGCGGCCTCAAGCTCGGCCGTCTGGCGCAGCGTCTCCACGGTCCTCAGGAGCGAGGCGGGCACCTCCATCTTGGTGCCGCACTTGCAGCACACGGTCTCTGTCTCCTTGACCTCCGTTCCGCAATTGGCGCAGTACTTCGGGAGACGTGTGCCGCAGTCCGGGCAGAGGCTCCAGTCGGCCTCCACGACCGCGGAGCACTTGGGGCATTGGGCGGCGGTCTTGACCGTCACCGTGGCGAAGCGCTTCAAGGCCGCCTCCACCTCCTCCTCGCTAGGCATGAACGAGGCGCGGTAGACGTAGACCATCCCCAAGGCCAGCAGCTCCAGGCACATGGCCGCGAGGTTGAGAGTGAGGACCAGGTCCTCGGTGAGGAGGAGCGCGATCAGGCGCATGACCAGGGCGATCAGCAGGGTCCGCACGATCCCTTTCCACTCCCCCACCTGGGTGGCGGCGATGGTCCGGGACAGTGCCATCTCCCAGGCGCCCACCACGGTGAAGAGCAGCATGAGGATGATGCCCACGACCGTGTTCACGGACCTGAAGAGGAATATGGCCGTCACGGGGGACAGTATAAGGACAAGGCCAGCGAATATGAGGCCAACGGACGGTAGCAGCAACACGGGCTTCTTGAGCTTCATCGGACACCTCTTCTGGCGCCAGCGCGCATTCCATTAAAATGTTAAGGGAATAAGAGGTTTGCGGGTCAGAGCTGTATCTCTATGCCCAACTTGTCCGTCAGCTCCTTGTAGCGGTTCCTGATGGTGACCTCGGTCACGCCGGCGATGTCCGCCACCTCCCGCTGGGTGCGCCGCTCGTTGCACAGGATGCTCGCAATGTAGATGGCGGCCGCCGCGACCCCGGTGGGGCCCCGGCCGGAGGTAAGCTCCTTCTTGTTGGCGTCCTTCAGGATGTCCGCGGCCTTCGCCTGGACGTCCCCGCTCAGCTTCAGCTCGGAGCAGAACCGCTGGACGTAGTCCTGCGGCTTGGTCGGCATCAGCTTGAGGGACAGCTCCCGGGTCATGAAGCGGTATGTCCGGCCGATCTCCTTGCGGCCGACCCGGCTGGAGCTCGCCACCTCGTCCAGCGTGCGGGGCACGTTGCACTGGCGGCAGGCGGCGTAGAGGGATGCGGCGACCACGCCCTCGATGCTGCGCCCCCGGATCAGGTTCTTGTTGACCGCCTTGCGATAGATCATCGCCGCGGTCTCCCGGACGTTCCGGGGCAGCCCCATCGCCGAGGCCATGCGGTCCAGCTCACTGAGAGCGAAGGCCAGGTTCCTCTCGGTGGCGTTGGACACCCTGATCCGGCGCTGCCACTTCCGGAGGCGGTACAGCTGGGCGCGGTTCCTGGTGGGGATGCTCTTGCCATAGGAGTCCTTGTTCTTCCAGGAGATCTCGGTGGAAAGCCCCTTGTCATGGATGGTGTAGGTCATCGGCGCGCCGGTCCTCGCCCGCTTCTCCCCCTGCTCCACATCAAACGCCCGCCACTCCGGGCCCAGGTCTATGAACTGGTCGTCGATGACCAATCCGCATTCCTCGCAGATCAGCTCGCCCCGCTCATAGTCCCTGACCAGATGCCCGCTGTTGCACTCCGGGCATCGGGTCACCTCATCTGCCGCTTCCTTTTTGCTTGCCATGGTTCTCGACCCCTCCGATGTACACCTGCCTTCCGACAGCGGAGAGCAGGCCGGCGTCCCCGGTCGGTTCGACGGTCACGTAGGGAGAGCCCACCGGGCCGAAGATCCGCACGATCCTGCCCAGCGGGCGCTTGCGGTTGTCGAAGACCGCCTCCTTGAGCTTGGGGGTGAAGGTCGCACGTACCACCAGCCGTCCGTCCACGGTCACTTCCTGCACGTTCCCAAGAAGCTGCATGTTGAGCCCTATGCGCCGATATTAACCGGTGTTGAGAAAGAGGATTATGAATCAACTATATATAGGTTACGCAAAGCTATATAATAGAGCACTTTATTGGATATAATCTTTGCTCAGGCCGTCCTTTCTTGATGATATTTAACCCTATCATACCCAGCCCCAAATCGGCGCCCGTGGCCGGGCGCACACTTTATGTCGGGGCATGCCCTCTACCGCCCGTGAAGATATCCAAGGACCATCCTAGATATCGGTCATTGGTCACCAGGGAGCGCATGGCGGCCATGGTCGAGGAGGGCATAGTGGCCCCCACCGGGCTCATCGCCCACGGCCGGGGGGAGGCCTTCGATTACCTGCTGGGGGAGAGGACCGTCCCGGAGGCGGAGGCCGCGGAGGCCGCTGCTGCAGCCCTTCTCGTGCTGGCGGAGAGACCGGTCATCACCGTGAACGGCAACACGGCCGCCCTGGCCGCCAAGGAGGTCGGGGAGTTGGCCAGGGTGGTGGGCGCACCCATTGAGGTCAACCTGTTCCACCGCACCGACCAGCGCATGGAGCGGGTGTGCGCCTTCGTGGAAAAAGAGACGGGGCTCAAGGTCCTGGGAAGGGACCAGGACGCGACGCTCGCGGGCATCGCCTCGGACAGGGCGCGGTGCACGAGCCAGGGGCTGCTCGCCGCGGACGTCGTCCTCATCCCGCTGGAGGACGGTGACCGGGCGGAGGCCATGGCCAGGGCCGGGAAGAGGGTGATCGCCATCGACCTGAACCCCCTGTCCAGGACTGCCCTGGCGGCCGAGGTGACGGTGGTGGACGAGCTCACCCGCGCGGTGCCCAACATCACCGCCTGGGCTAAAAGGTTCAGGGGGAGGCCGGAGGAGGCCCAGGGCACGCTCGCCTCCTTCGACAACGCGGAGGGGCTGAGAGCGGTGAGGGAACGGATCTGCCGCGGGCTCGAGGCCCCGCTCCGGCAATGACATGAGGGAAGGGCAATGGACAGTGAACTGCTGATCAAGGGATCGCGCGGCCTTGGATGGGCGGAGGCGCACATGGCGGTGCTGAGGGAGGTGGGGGAGCGGATGCGCCAGGAAGGCTCATTGAGGGGCGTGAGGGTGGGCATGGCCCTCCACGTGGAGGCCAAGACGGGGATGCTGGCGGTCACCCTTTCCCGGGCGGGCGCCAAGGTCCGCCTTGCCAGCTGCAACCCCCTGTCCACGGACGACTCGGTCGCCCTGGCGCTCAGGGAGGAAAGGGGCATCGAGGTCTTCGCCCGAAAGGGGGAGAGCAGCAAGGAGTACTATGAGAACTTGAATGCGGTCCTGGACCTCAGGCCGGAGTTCGTCATCGATGACGGGGCGGACCTGATCACAATGCTGCACACCTCCCGCCGGGAGCTGCTGGGGGAGGTCAAGGGAGGGAACGAGGAGACGACGACCGGGGTCATCCGCCTCAAGGCCATGGCCGCCGAGGGCCAGCTGAGGTTCCCGGTCATGGCGGTCAACGACGCCCGGATGAAGTACCTCTTCGACAACCGCTACGGCACGGGGCAGAGCACGTTCGACGGCTTCATGAACGCCACCAACCTACTAGTGGCCGGCAAGACGGTCGTGGTCGCAGGCTACGGCTGGTGCGGGCGGGGGGTGGCGATGCGGGCCAAGGGGCTCGGCGCCATCGTCATCGTCACCGAGGTGGACCCCATCCGGGCCATCGAGGCCAGGCTCGACGGCTTCCAGGTCATGCCCATGATCGAGGCCGTCCGGCAGGCGGACGTGGTGATCTCCGTGACTGGCTGCAAGGACGTGGTGCGGGAGGAGCACCTGAAGGTCATTAAGGACGGCTGCGTCCTGGGGAACGCCGGGCATTTCGACAACGAGGTGTCGAAGAGGGCATTGGAGTCGCTGGCCTCCCGCAAGGAGCGCGTGAGGGAGCACGTGGACCGCTATGACCTCATGGACGGGCGCAGGGTGTACCTCGTGGCCGAAGGCCGGCTGATGAACCTGGCCGCCGGGCAGGGCCATCCTGTGGAGATCATGGACATGAGCTTCTCCATCCAGGCGCTGGCATTGGAGCACCTGGTGCGCAACCACGCCGCCATGGAGACGAAGGTCTACCCCATCCCGGCGGAGATGGACGAGCTGGTGGCCCGGACCAAGCTGCGGTCCATGGGCATAGCCATCGACCAACTGACCCCAGAGCAGGCGAGGTATCTCTGCGAATGGCGGGAGGGCACGCGGTGAGGCCGTTCCTGTGCGTCTATGGGCACACCAACGTGGACCATCTGCTCGCCCTCAGGGAGCTGCCGGAGCGCAACACCTCCGCCAACGTCCTGAGCAAGCGGAGCTTCTTCGGGGGCACGGGCGCCAACATGGCCACCATGGCCTCGGCCTTGGGCGTGCCGACCGCCCTGGTCTCCTATGTCGGGAGGGACATGCCGCCCGAGTTCCGTGGGCTCATGGAGGCGAAGGGGGTGGTCCTGGACGAACTGGTCGAGGTCGAGGGCCAGGAGACCCCCACGGTATGGATAGCAACGGACGAGCGGGAGGACCAGGTCGCGCTCATCTTCCAGGGGGCCATGGCCGACATGGCCTCCTATCCCTTGCGGACCAAGGGCGCCGAGGAAGCCCTGGCCGTCCACCTGATGACCGGCTCCCCCGACTACTACCTGCGGCTGCTCTCCCAGCCCTGCCTGCTCAGGAAGCGCCGTGCGCTGGACCCCGCCCAGGAGATCCACCACGTGTGGGACGCTCCCCGGTTCGTCAAGGCCCTGGGGAGCGTTGACATGCTGTTCTGCAACCGCAACGAGCTCGCCACCGCCCTGAGGTACACAGGAAGGGGCGGCCCGGAGGAGTTGCTGGCCGACGTGCCCGTGATCGTCAGCACCCGGGGCGTGGAGGGGGTCCGCATCTTCACGAGGGACGAGACCCTGGACGTCCCGGCGTACAGGGTGAGGGTCGTGGACCCGACGGGGGCCGGGGACGCCTTCAGGGCGGGGTTCTACGCCGGGCTCTATCACGGTAAGGGCTGGGCGGAGTGCGGCGCCCTGGGATGCGCCGCGGCCTCGTTCGTGGTGGCCTCCCCAGGCTCCCTGACGTCCATCCCGGACTGGGGGATGGTGGAGGAAAGGGCCAGGGCCCTCATGTGACCGCCCCCCAGGGGTGCGAAACGAAGGCACGCTCGCTATCTGGATGCCACCGGCTCAAATGCATGAACGGAGCAAAATTATAATAACTGAAATAACCTCTAGGAGGCCCAAGGTGAACGCATGGCATGGGAAAAGGCCCCTGTCCTTCCGATGTGTTCGGCATCCGCGGGGAAGGGGGCGCGCCCACCGGTCATCGGCACCAATATCCTCGAATGAATATCATGGAAAGGTGATAAAGAATGGATTGGATTGGTTTCCTGACGGTGCTCCTGCTTACCTTCAGCCTGGTCATGTTGCTGGCCGGGGCCTTCACGGCCTACTTCGGAAGCGGCAAGAGCAGGATGATCGGTGTCGTGCTGTTGGTCATTGGCCTGATCGTGGGCCTTCTCTGGGCCTACCTGGGCTACGCCGATGAGCTGATAACAGTGGACCTCTCCGAGGTCATCTGGGTCGCCTTCGTCAACATCCTGGCAGCCCTCATCGGAGCCCTTGTGGCGGTCGGCGCGTTCCTGCTGGCCATCATGAAGAGCTGAAACCCCCTCCCCTTTCATCGCCCTTCCGAGGGCAAATCCTTTTTTATTCGAACTCTGTCAGTGGCCACGATGGCTTCGGTACTCGTCATTCTCGGCAGCAAGAGCGACGCGGAGGTAGGGCGCAGGTCCATGGACGTTCTAGGGCGCTTCGGGGTGGAGGCCAAGATGGTGGTCGCCTCCGCCCACCGCACCCCGGACCGGGTGAAGGCCCTGGTCGAAGGGAGCGGAGCGGACGTCTTCATCGCCATCGCCGGGCTGGCGGCCGCCCTCCCGGGGATGGTGGCGGCCTTCACCACCCGGCCGGTGATCGGTGTCCCGGTGGCCGGCAAGCTAGGCCTGGACTCCCTCCTGTCCATAGTGCAGATGCCCCCCGGCGTCCCGGTCGCCTGCGTGGGCCTGGACCGCGGGGACAACGCGGCGCTTCTTGCGGTGGCTATCCTCTCCCTTGCCGATGAAAGGCTGGCCGAGAAGCTCGCCTTCTACCGCCGGGAGCTGGCGGAGAGGGTCGAGCGCGATTCCAACGAGGTGCAGGCCTGATGTTCGACCCCAGGGCGTTCGTCGAGGAGAAGGTCGACGAGCTCAGGAGAACGATCACAGGGAAGGCGATCATCGCCTGCTCCGGGGGCGTGGACAGCACGGTCGCCGCGGTCCTGGTGGACCGGGCCATCGGGGAGAGGCTGCGGGCGGTGTACGTGGACACCGGGCTCATGAGGAAGGGCGAGACCGAGGAGGTTCGGCGCATGTTCGACCGCCTGGGGGTGCACTACAGGATCGTCGACGCCTCGGGGGAGTTCTTCGCCGCGCTGAAGGGGCAGGTGGACCCGGAGAGGAAGCGCAAAGCCATCGGGGAGCGCTTCATCCGGGTGTTCGAGCGGGAGGCCAGGGAGTTCGGGGCCGAGTACCTGGTGCAGGGGACCATCGCCCCGGATTGGATAGAGAGCGGGGACGGGGTCCGGGACACCATCAAGTCCCATCACAACGTCGGGGGGCTGCCCAAGGACATGGCCCTGAGGCTGGTCGAGCCGCTCTGGGACCTCTACAAGGACGAGGTGAGGGCCGTCGCGCGCTTCCTCGGCGTGGAGGTCTCTGAGCGCCAGCCCTTCCCCGGCCCGGCCCTG
Source organism: Methanobacteriota archaeon (assembly GCA_021372335.1). Lineage (GTDB taxonomy): Archaea > Thermoplasmatota > Thermoplasmata > Methanomassiliicoccales > UBA472 > UBA472. Next base: position 26,164 of record JAJFUR010000019.1, on the reverse strand, counting down.
GCCATCAGGGTCATCGGGGAGGCCAACCCCGAGTCGGTGGGCGTCGTCCGCGAGGCGTGCGCCATCGTGGAGGAGGAGCTAGAGGCCGCCGCAAGGAACGGCTCCATGGTCCGGCCATGGCAGTACTTCGCCGTGCTCCTCCCCGTGCAGTCGGTGGGGGTGCAGGGGGACCGGCGCGCCTATGGCAGGACGATCGCCATCCGGGCCGTGGAATCGGTGGACGCCATGACCGCGGCCTTCTCCCGGGTCCCCTACGACGTGCTGGAGCGCATCTCCCTCCGCATAACCAACGAGATGAAGGCCAACGTGAACCGCGTGGTCTACGACATCACCAACAAGCCGCCGGCGACGATAGAGTGGGAGTGATCACAGCAGCCCGTCGAGCTCCTTCCAATCGTCCACGGTGTGGTCGGGGACGATGGAGTCGTCCGGCTGGAAGTAGCCGCTCCGCTTGAGCACAGCCCTGATCCCCACTGCCCTCGCCCCCCTGATGTCCGCCTGCAGGGAGTTGCCGACGTACATTGCCTCGTCCCTTCCGACGCCGAGGTTGAGCATTGCCATCTTGAACATGCGCGGGTTCGGCTTGCGAAGCCCGACATCGCTGGAGAAGATCATATCGTCGAAGTACCTGTCCAGACCGAAATGCCGGATGTCGCGGAGCGGGTATTCGGACGGGAGCCCCCAGGCCACGTCCGAGATCAGGCCGATGGAATATCCCTTTTCCCTGACCCTCTCGAGCATCTCCACGGTCCCGGGCACGAGGGACCGGTCCTCCCTCAGCGCCTCGTAGAATAGCTCCAGACCGTCCTGCACGAGGCTTTCGTCCCAATCGCACCCCGCGGAGCCGAATATGCTCTCCAAGACCCTTTCCAGAGGGATCTCCACCATGTCCTGGGCCTTGCGGTCCCGGTTCTGCCGCAGGATCTCGAGGACCGAGCGCCGGAACTCCGGCTCCTGCATGCGCCCCCCCGCCTCCATGGCCAGCCTGTGGAGGCGGCTGACTATGCGCTCCTCCGGCCCCGACCAGTCGTGGTAGTAGTCGATCAGGGTGTGCCCCAGGTCGAATAGCACGGCCTTCATGGTAGTGGATAACGAGCAGGCCGGAAATAATCGTTTCCCGGGCCGTTCCGGCCCCGACCCATCGTTTTATACCGCGCACCGACGATTCGGCCCCGATGCGGGTCTACGTCGTGGACAACGGGGGGCAATGGACGCACCGCGAATGGCGCGTCCTGAGGGACCTCGGGGTGGAGGCGAGGATCGTCCCGAACACCACCCCCTTCGACCACCTGGGCCAGGTGGACGCGCTGGTCCTCTCGGGGGGCGCCCCGGATGTGGCCTCAGAGGCCGCGCGGATGGGCAACAACGGGGAATACCTGGACAGGGCCGATTGCCCCATCCTCGGCATCTGCGCTGGCATGCAGTTCATGGCCGCCCACTTCGGGGGACGGACCGGCCCCGCCGCGCGCGCCGAGTTCGGGCGCACCCGGCTGTACGTGGACGAGGAGGACCAGCTGTTCGTCGGCATCCCAAAGGAGTTCGACGTCTGGGAGTCCCACAACGACGAGGTGAAGGACGTCCCGGAGGGGTTCCAGGCACTGGCGCACTCTGAGACATGCGCGGTGGAGGCGATGCGCTCCCTCCGCCGCCCGCTGTACGCCGTGCAGTTCCATCCCGAGGTGGAGAACACCGCCTTCGGAACGGACATATTCCGTAACTTCCTGAGGGCGGTGGAGGAATGGCGCCGCTGAGGGAGGAACTCCGGTCGGCGCTGGCGGCCGCGCTGGAAAAGCGCCGTCGGGATGACACGGTGGAGATGGCGGTCGGCCGCGAGATGCGCCGCATGGGCCTGGGGTACCAGGACTACCTCGAGGCGATGGAGGCGGTCCGGGAGACGGCCCGAAGGAGGGGGCTGCCCCCGTGGAAGGCCGTCGAGGCCGTCACGGAGGGGCGGTAGCGCCCGGCATCATACGCCGCCCTCGGTGGTCCCCGTCCCCAACCCTTCGGCGAGGCCGATAAGCTATTAATCCGCTCGGCGCGATCCCTGTCCCGAGAATGACCACGCTCAACGAGGTGCTCAAGGAGATCATGGAGGCCAGGGGCTTCCTTGTGGACCAGGTCGGCCCCTACGTCAGGGGGCGCCGGGAGGACATAGCGCTCTATTTCTACCCCTACCCCAGGCACTCCCCTGCGGCCATGGAGGAGATCGCCAGGACCGCCAAGGGCCTCCAGGGCAAGGTCGTGCTGGCCGCGCTCGTGCCATTGGCGGAGTCCTCCTTGGCGAACCTCCCGTCAGGCGTGGTGGTCTGGGACCGGGAGGCGGTGGAGCACGAGGTCGGACGCACCCGCATCGAGCGACTGGTCGGGGAGGAGGACCACGGACTGATCGACGACCTCTATGCGGACGACGTGCCGGTCCCTCCCTCGGAGACCCCGGAAGGCGGCGAGGAGGAGCGGATCGTCCCGTTGTGCCTGTCCCTTCAGGAGGTCGTGGGGCTCTCCGCCAAGGCCATAGGGGGGTTCAGCCACCGACTGGAGCTGGTGCCCCATTACCTCTTCAGCTACGAGGTCCCCCTCTACGTCGGGGAGGGGCGCATAGGCAGCAAGGAGGGCATAGTGGCGGTGAACGCCCTCACCAAGGAGGTGCAGGGCTGGCCCGAGGTGCCGGGAACGGTGCCCCGCCTCGAGCAAGGGCACAAGCGGCTGGAGCCCGTACTGGAGGAGGAAGAGGCCTTCTCCCTCGTCAGGGCGCACGTGGAGAGGGAGCACACCTCCGAGCGGGACATGGTGAGGGAGAACGGGCAGGTCACGATGACCGAGCGGGTTACGGTGCACCCCCGGCTGGACCTGGGCCTGGTAAGGCCCCTCGGCCTGTACTACGTCCCCATATGGTGCGTGGAGGGCACCAAGGGAGTGATGGTCCTCGACGCCAGCACCGGCAGGGTGCTCAGCGAGGACCACTTCCAGGACCTCTGCTGACCCGCTGCAGGCGGTCCCTTATCGTCCTCCAGTGCGCTCCCTGCCAGAAGATCTTCCCGCAGTCCCGGCATCGCCAGAACTCGGCATGGCCGGAGAGCGTCCCGGCCTCCACAAGGCCCGCGACGGCCTCCTTCCCGACGGCCTCCAGCTCCCCGTTGCAGGCCGAGCAGCGGGCCATCCTCCCCTCCGTGGAAAGCCCGAACCGCTCGACGACGGTCAGGAGCTGCCCCTCCAGCTCCCCCTCCTCAAGGTACAGCCCCCTCCCCCCGGCCCGGTCGGCCAGCTGTCTGTCCCGGGTGAGCAGCGTCCTATCGTTCCCCACCAGGCGCGCCAGCATGTCCGCGTCCGAGGCGTCCCTCACGTACAGGGCATCGTAGCCCATGATCCTCAGCCACCGGGCCAGGGACCCCAGCATCCCGTCCAGGAGGAAGCGCGGCTCAGCCATTCCGAAGGACCTCGTAGGTGAGGTGCACGCCGGCGCCCAGGCGCTCGACCGAGACCAGCCGCAACGGGATGTGCTCTCCTGTCCGGAACCCCTCCCCGTCCACCGGGGTCGGCGCCTCCCGCCCCCCGATGATGAAGTCCCCTATGAAGACCGAGTAGACATCGACGAGCCCGGCCCGGAAGAACGAATAGATCGTTTCCCCCCCGCCCTCCACCAGGAGGGTGGAGACGCCTCGGGCCCCGAGAAGGGCGAGCAGCGCCTCCAGGTCTATCCTCCCCGTTCCCAGGCGGACCGTCTCCGCCCCCGGATAGGTGCGCTCGCACTCCCGGACGGTGACCACAAGGGTGCGCGCCCGGGCGTCCAGGACCATGGCCGTCTCGGGCACCTTGCCCCGGGGGTCTAGGATCACTCGGAGGGGCTGGCGCTCCGGCGGGAGCCCCTTGACGGTCAGGTGGGGGTCGTCCGCGACGATGGTGCCGGCGCCGACAAGGATGGCCTGGCACTCCGAGCGCAGGCGCCTCACCCGCTCCATGTCCTCGGGGGAGGAGATGCGGAGCTGCCTCCGCTCCGTCCCGGCGATCTTCCCGTCGGGGGACATGGCGCAGTTCACGATGACCTTGGGCCTCATGGACCGGATATCATCAATGATCACCATAAGGGTGATGGGAAGGTTGATTAATAGCGCCACACCGATATCCAAGGCGATGAACGATTTCGACATAATCGAGCTGCGCAGGTCCAACCTCCGGGGCGCTACCGTAATCGAAGGGTTCTCCAGCATAGGGCTGGTCGGTTCCATTACCGCGAACTACCTGGTCAACCTGCTGGACCTGGACCTGATCGCGGTGATCGACTCCCCTTACCTCCCGTCCGTGTCCATCGTCCGCGATGGCGTCCCCTATTCCCCGGTGCGCGTCTATGCGGGGATGATAGGGGAGAAGGGGACCGACAAGATCGTGGTCATCGTCTCCGAGTTCGAGCCCCCCCAGGAGATCCTCAGGCCCCTGGCCTGGACCATCATGGACTGGGTGGAGGCCAAGGGTTGCAGGATGGTCATCTCGCCCGAGGGCCTCGCGAACAGGGCGGGGGACGAGGCCGAGGAGCCAGAGGAGGAGACGACGGAGTTCAAGGTGTACGCCGTGGCCTCCACCCCCCGGGCACGGAATCTGCTGGTGAAGAACAACATCCCCATCTTCGAGAACGGCGTGGTAGTGGGCCTCGCCGGCGTGCTGCTCAACGAGGGGGCCAATCGCAACTTCGATGTCGTCTCCATCCTCTCGGAGGCCCATTCCGACTATCCGGACGCCCGGGCCGCCGCGGCGGCCACCGAGGCGATCGACAAGCTGCTGCTCCATACCCGCCTGGACACCCAGCCTTTATTGGAGGAGGCCGGCCTCATCGAGGAGGCCCTCAAGGAGATCAAGAAGAAGACGGGGGAGAGCGAGGAGCTGGCCAAGAAGCGTTCCATCATGTACGGGTGAGTTCCACCCTGTACGGCGGCCCCCCCTCCACGTTGAAGGCCACAGGCAGGAACTGGGGGAGCAAGCCCATCTGGGAGGCCAGGTGCCCGCTGATCCGCCCCACGGTGAAGCATGAGGGGCCGTCCGCCAAGGCCATGAACGGCACCAGCTGATCGGCCGTGCGCGCATCGACCGTACCCCCGCCCTCCATGGCCTGCCGCAGGCAGGCCGCGGCCTCCCGTCCGACCCTCTCCGCCGGGACCCCCCGCTCGCCCAAGGCGCTCGCTCCCAGGACCGTTCCTTCGTACTCGGCGGCCAGGGTAAGCACCGCCCCGGGGGACGGCCCGACGGCCACCTCCCGCTCCCTCGTCATCCCAGGGACCTCCGCCGCGGCGGAGGCGAGCATGCGGTCCGCCACCTTCTCCGGCAGGTTCTGCACGCAGGCCCTGCCCCGGACCCTTACGAGGCCGCCCCGCTCCTCGAGCCTCATCGGGGATAGCGGGCCGCCCTCGACCCTGAGGCGCACCAGCCCTCCCCCCTTGGGGTAGAACCCCCTTCTCACCACCTCCAGCTCCACGTGGGCGCCCATGCGCCTCAGGAGGGGGAGGAGCACCATCCGGTAATGGTCGACGGGCGGCGACCAGCGCACATCGGTGCCGCCGGTGAGCACGAGCTCGGTGGGCTTTGACGAGGCCACCAGGGCAGGAAGCACGGTCTGGACCAGCAATGTCAGGCTGCCGGCCGTCCCCACATCGAACTCGACCCTCCCCCCGGCCAAGGTTCCAGGGCGGAAGGTGAGCTCCCTGGAGCCGATGCTGGCCCCCTCCACCTCCGCCGAGGAGAGGCGCTGCATGAGCTGAACCCCGGCCAGATGCTGCGGCTTGAGCCCCGGCTCCGGCCTTCCTGCCCGGACCTCGGTGATATGGAAGGGGGTGCCGGTGATCACGGACAGCGAGAGCGCTGTCCTCACCGTCTGTCCCCCTCCCTCCCCCTGGGAACCGTCCAGTTCTAGCATCGGCCCTCCCTCCTAGAGGCCAGCACCTTCCAGGCCTCGTTGACCGCCAGCGCCAGCATGCTGAGAGGAAGGATCAGCGCCCATTCCGCCAGCCCGAGCGGCGCGGTGCGGAAGGCCCCGCTCAGCACCGGCACATAGACCACCGCCAGCTGGAGCGCCACCGACACCGCGATGGCCAGGACCATCTTTCGGTTCGTGAACAGGCCGAGCCGCCTTATCGTATGCGTCTCCGACCTGGCCGAGAGGCCGAGGAAGAGCTGCGCCAGCACCATCGTGCAGAAGGCGACGGTCCGGGCGTGCCGCACATTGTCCGCCTGGCCAGAGGAGAGGGCAAGGAGGTCGGCGAGCTGGAAGGCCAAAAGGGCCGAGAGGGCGATCACCCCGCCAATGATCAGGACGCGGACCGCCGCCCGCCGCGTGAGCGGCGGCTCGTTCGGGTCGGTGGGCGGCCGTTGCATGACGCCCTTCTCTATAGGCTCCACTCCCAAGGCCAGGGCGGGGAGTCCGTCCGTCACAAGGTTCATCCACAGCAGGTGCACGGGCAGCAGGAACGGCATGTACTCCGGGCCTACCAGGACCAGGCTGGCCACGAACATGGCGATGACCTCGCCGGAGTTGCAGGAGAGGAGGAAGGCCACGAACTTCCTGATGTTGTCATACACCCCCCTTCCCTCCTCCACCGCATTGACTATGGTGGCGAAGTTGTCGTCCATGAGCACCATCTGGGATGCCTCCTTGGAGACGTCGGTCCCGGTCACGCCCATGGCCACCCCGATGTCCGCCCGCTTCAGCGCCGGTGCGTCGTTCACCCCGTCGCCGGTCATCGCCACGATCTCCCCCTGGGCCTGCAGGGCCTCGACTATGCGCATCTTGTGCTCCGGGGCCACCCTGGCGAACACGTTGGTGGTCCTCAGCATCTCCGCAAGCTCCTCGGGCGAAGCTGCCTCGAGCGCCTTGCCGCTGACGACCCGGTCCCGGCCCGGGCCGGCTATCCCCAACTCCAAGGCGATGGCCCTGGCCGTGAGTTCGTGGTCCCCCGTTATCATTATCACCCGGATGCCGGCGGCATGGCACCGCCGCACCGCCTCCACGGCCTCGCTCCGCGGGGCGTCCATCATGCCCACCAGGCCCAGGAAGGTCATCTCCCGTTCTATCGCCGCTTCCTCCAAGGGCACGTCCGAGACGTCCCTGGTCGCTATGGCCAGCACCCGCAGCGCCCGCCCTGCCATCTCATTGTCCTTGGCCAGGATGGCGTCCGCCGTGGCCTTGTCCAGGGGATGCTCCCCCTCCCTCGTCCGATACCTGGTGCAGAGGGGGACCACGCTCTCCGCCGCCCCCTTCATGAAGGCGATCCTCCGACCATCCATCTCGTGCACGGTGGTCATGCGCTTCTTCGTCGAATCGAAGGGGACCTCATAGAGGCGGGGGCTCCTCCTGGCCAACCCCTCCACGTCCAGGCCGGCCTTCATGGCGGCGACCACCAGCGCGCCCTCTGTGGGGTCGCCGCGCACCTTCCACCTCCCTCCCTCCTGATACAAGGAGGAGTCGTTGCAGAGGGCGCCGGCCATCAAGAGCGAGATCAGATCTTCCCGCTCGGCAGGGGCGATCGGCCTGCCATTCACAAGGAACTCCCCCTCAGGCTCGAACCCTTCCCCGCTCACGCTTATGGTCTCCCCGACGTAGACCTCCCGGACGTTCATCTCTCCCCTGGTCAACGTCCCGGTCTTGTCCGTGCAGATGACGGTGGCGCTGCCCAACGCCTCGACGGCGGGGAGCCGGCGCATCACCGCCTTGCGCTTGGCCATGCGCTGCAGGCCGAGGGCCAGGGAGATCGTGACGACCGCTGGCAGCCCCTCAGGAATGGCCGCGACGGCCAGGCTGACGGATGTCAGGAACATCTCCTCCACCGGGACCCCGCGCAGGTAACCGACGGCGAAGATGAACACGCATACGCCGAGCACGATCAGTCCCAGCTGCCTGCCCAGCCGGTCCAGCTTCCGCTGGAGAGGGGTGCTCTCGCTTTCCACCCGCACCATCTGGGCGATGGTGCCGAGCTGGGTAGTCATCCCCGTGGCGGTGACCACGGCCCTTCCCCGCCCATGGTCCACGGTGCATCCGGAGAACACCATGTTGCTCCGCTCGGCCAGCGGCGCATCGGGGGGGAGCACCGCCTCCGCGCTCTTGCGGACCGGGGCAGACTCCCCGGTGAGGGGGGCCTCGTTGACCTTGAGGTTGACCGCCTCCAGCAGCCGGGCGTCCGCGGAGATCCTGTCCCCCGTCGTCAGGATGATTATGTCCCCCGGCACAAGGTCCCGCGAGGGCACGCTCCGCTCCTCCCCGTCCCGGACCACGGTCGCCTTGGGGGCTGCCATCTCCTTGAGGGCCTGCATGGTCCTCTCAGCCCTGTAGTTCTGCACAAAGCCCAGGACCGCGTTGACCATCACGATGATCAAGATGATGCCGGCGTCCAGCCACTCCTCGGCGGAGCCCTTCCAGGCCCCGATGCCGGCGGAGATCAGCGCGGCGATGATGAGGACGATGACCATGAGGTCCTTGAACTGGCCCAAGAACAGCCGGAGGGGGGAGGGCCCGCGTCCCTCGCCAAGCTCGTTGGGGCCGTAGCGCACCAGCCGCTCCCGGGCTTCCGCGGTCGAAAGCCCCTCGGTCCTCGTGCCCAGGGCGGTGAGGGCCTCCTCCCCGCTCATTGCATGGAAGTCTCTAGGCATCTCCACCTTCAAGTCCAGGGACTTTCGATTAATTATAACCGACGCCATAGGCCCTGATGGAAATGGGGCAGATGGAAAAGGCCAGATGTGGACAATTATAAATAAGATGTAATACTATAACGGCCTGGGATGCACCAGGGGCACCGCTCTGTCGGCGAGGCCCTCGATATCTGAACGAGGAACGGGATGCACCTCCGGACAGGACCGGTGCATCCCCGTAGGTAGGCGAGATGATAGCAACTGACGGTCTGATGTTCGAGGTCGGGATCATAATGCTCGTCGCCTTCATCGGCGCAGCCGTGGCCTCGAAGGCGAAGCAGAGCGTCATCCTCGGGTACATCCTTGCGGGAATGCTCATCGGCCCCTACATCTCCGTGGAGTTCTTCGGCTACACGTACGATGGGCTGGTGAAGGACACCGAGTTCATCCAGCTGCTGTCCAGCCTGGGCCTCACCCTGCTCATGTTCTTCGTGGGGCTGGGCTTCTCCATCACGAAATTGAAGAGGACCAAGGCCCCAGCGATAATCCTGGCCATGATGGACGTCGGCCTCGGGATGTTCCTCGGCATCCTGATCGGCTACGCCCTCGGCTGGCCGATCGTCGACACGGTCTTCCTGGCCGGGGTTATATCCATGAGTTCCGTGGCCATAACAGGCAAGGCCCTGGAGGAGCAGGGGCGGTTCTCCAGCCCGGAGACCGAATACCTGCTGGGCACGGTCATAGTTGAAAGTTTCCTGTCGATGGTCCTGCTCACCATCGTCGGCGGCCTCATGTTCAAGTCCAACGCCGACGACATGAACATAACCCGCCTCGTAGTAGGCATACTGGCCTTCTACGGCTTCTTCCTCTTCCTGGCCATCGTTGTCGTTCCCCGGACGGTCAAGTACTTCGAGAGCATCAAGAGCGACGAGCTGTTCGTCCTGCTGGCCCTCGGCCTCGTGTTCCTGTCCGCCGCGCTGGCGGAGGCGGCGGGGGTCCCGGCGATAATAGGCGCGTTCTTCCTGGGCATGGTCTTCGCCGAGACCAGGCTGGCGGAGCGTATCGAGGACCGCATCACCCCCTTCCGGGACGCCCTGGTGGCGGTCTTCTTCATAGCGTTCGGCATGATGATCGATCTCAGCATGCTGCGCACCGTCGTCCCCATCCTGCTCATCGCCGTGCCTGTCACCCTATTCTACGAGTCGGTGGTGCTCAGCTCCATCTCCTACCTGCTCGGGTTCCCCTCGAAGGCGGCCACCTTCATCGGCACGGCCATGACCGGCCGCTCCTCCGAGGCCATAATGTACGCGAGCGTGGGGAGCAGCTCGCCGGCGGTGACCAAGGGCTCGGAGCTGAACCCCTTCGCCGGGGCCTTCTGCTTCATCATGAGCATGGTCGCCCCCTCGTTCATGAAGCACAGTGCAGGGTTCACCCGCGCCCTCATCAGGCTCACCCCGAAATTCCTGGTGTACGGAGGCTCCTTGATCAACCGGACAATGGGCAAGGTCATCCTACCATCCACCATCAGGCTGTTCGAGCGGACCCGCCGGCTGGAGGCGCTGATCGCGGTCTACTTCATCGACCTGGTCTTCATAATGGCGCTGCAGTTTCCCTACGATATGCTGGCCTTCGTCCTGGGCGGCCTCATCGTGGCGGTCATCTATGCGACCCTGGAGAGCGACATGTACTCCATCGTGCGCACCGTGAACTACGACAACCTTGGCGTAGTGACGAAGGACCTAGGGCATATAAGCCGGTACATCTCCGGCTTCGTCAGCCTCAGCCTGGTGACGATCCTCTCGTTGGCCGCCCTCTTCCCGATATGGTGGGCCTCCTCCCTCCTCATCCTCTCGATCTATTTCGCCATCGTGCTCTGGCTGTCATGGAGCGCCTATCGCATCACCCGGACGCCCGCCCTGAACATCGATGCCAGGCCAGTCAGGCGCCGCCCTCAGAAAGGGCAGAGGCCCTTCCAGCCTGAATTCCGGCCCCCCTCCCCGGGCCCTGACCCGGGATGGGACCTGGAGCCGGGGGAGCCCCCATCGGCAAGGGGGCCGGCGCCCGCCGCCCGGACGGAGGAGAAGGGGGATGACGACAGGTGGGGGCGGCTGTGAGCCCAGAATAGGTGCGGGCACCGGGATTCGAACCCGGGTTCGAAGCTTGGGAAGCTTCAGTCCTAACCACTAGACTATGCCCGCCTGAGGCTAGTAGATAACAGAATGTCGTTAAAAGCTTTTCACTTGCTGACCGTCCTCAGCAGGTTCTCCAGCTCGGAGATGATCCTGTAGATGACGGTGCGGCCGTGCATAGGGATGTTGGGGTCGTTCGCCAGATCGTCCAGCTTGCCGATGGCGCTCGCCACCCGCACGTCCATGGCATCCCCTTCCTGGCTCAGCCTGGCCTTGGCCTCGGTCGCTCCGCGGCGAATGTTGCGGGGAACGGAGGTGTCCTCCGAGAGCTGGTCCAAGACATCGATGACCTGATTGAGCTTAGTTTTCGCATCGTACTCCATACGATCACTTCCTGCTAGATCGGGGCGGTCCCTACTCACCGCCGGTCCGCAGCTCCCCGTTCTCCTTGTATATTGCCACCGCCATGAGGGTCTTGGTGTCCTTGACCCCCTTCACGGTGGACAGATCCTCCAACAGGAACCGCTTGAGATGAGTGTAGCTACGGAACTTGGCCTTGACCACTATGTCCGTGTCCCCCGTGACCAGGAACACGTCCAGCGCCGGCTTTTGCATGGATATGGCCTCGCACACCGCATTGGCGTCCTTGGCCTCCACCTTGAGGGTTATGATCGCGGTGACCTCCTCGTCCCCGTAGTATGAGGACAATATCGGATCGTTCTCGCTCTGCTGCACCTGCAACCCTCCCCGGCCGCTCAAATCGGGCCGCCTTCGCGACCCTGTTGGACATCAGATCGGTGAAAAAATGGAAGCGATCACATCGCGTTCTCGAACTCCTCTTGCAGGTCGATGATGACCTGTTCCAGGACCTCCTCCAGGCTGTTGCTTTGGTATTCCCGGAGGCCTCCGAGCTCGCTTTGCACACGTGCGACGAAATTGTTGTTGTCTTTGAGGAACTCAACATTGCAAAGGGACTCTTCCATGATCGTTCACCCCTGTCCAACATCCATAAGCGTTGGTCTGTTTGGGCGAATGAACGGTTCCATATATAATAGTTGGCTTGAGGGCGGCCGCAGGCCAGCCAGATACCCGACTGGAAATATTGTTATTTCTTTTTCTATAAAAATAACAATATCATAATTGCTTCTCCATGAGCACCGCCGGCCGCCCCCTCCCGAAGTGGTCAGCGGCCTCCCCCGCCCTGTGATATCCCATCGTCTCTAGCGCCGGCAGGACCGGGCTGTCCGGGCTCACCTCCACCGCGACCCTCACCGCCCCGGCCTGCCGGGCCGAGGCCTCCGCCTCCTCGAGGAGGGCCGCCGTGGGCCGGCCGATCAGCAGCAGCATCCGGCTCCTTCCCCCTTCCTCATGGTGCACGACCGCCGCCGACCCCCCGGCCGCAAGGACCGCGAAGTCCGGGTCCGACATCAGCGTCTCCAGGGCGGAGCGGGAGAAGCTCGGCCCTCCCAGTTCGTTCCGCTTTCCGTCCATTCCCGCCAGGGCGCTCCTCTTTGCCTTGACCATGTCATCCCTTCCTTCGCTCGACAGCGGCGGGCACGCCCCGGCATCGGCCCCCTGGCTTATATCAGTTCCCCAGGACCGAAACGATGGAATACATAGATGCAGTTCTTCACCAGCCAGGTGCACAATGACCGCATTCACCAGCATCGGTTCCCTGCTCAGCACCCCGGTCCTGGAGGGCCAGGTGGCATTGAGGGGCTGGGTCTACCGCACGCGCAGCAGCGGCAAGATCGTCTTCGCCGTGCTGCGGGACTCCACGGGCATCATCCAGGTCACCATCAAGAAGGGCAACCTGCCCGACGCCCAGTTCGAGGAGGCAGTGGCCGCCTCCATAGAGTCATCGGTGGAGGTCACGGGCACGATGCATCAGGACGGCCGGGCGCCTGGCGGGTACGAGGTGTTGGCCACTTCCTTCAAGGTGGTCGGCCCCGCGCTGCCGTTCCCCATCACGGAGTACCAGAGCGAGGAGCTCCTCCTCGACAACCGCCATCTCTGGATAAGGTCCAGGGAGCAGACCGCCGTCATGAAGGTGAAGGCCACGCTCTTGGCGGGGGCGAGGGAATGGCTGGCGGAGCAGGGGTTCACGGAGGTGACCCCCCCGATCCTCACCCAGAACGCGTGCGAAGGCGGGGTGACGCTCTTCAAGCTGCGGTACTTCGATCGGGACGTCTTCCTCAGCCAAAGCGCCCAGATGTACCTCGAATCGCTGATCTTCGCCTTGGAGAAGGTGTATTCCATCACACCCTCCTTCCGGGCCGAGAAGTCCCGGACGCCCAGGCATCTCACGGAGTACTGGCATCTCGAACTCGAGGAGGCGTGGACGGACAACGAGGGCAACATGCGGATCCAGGAGGAGCTGGTGTCCGCCATGGTGGCCAAGGCGCTGAAGGAAAGGGGGGCGGAGCTGGAGCTGCTCAAGAGGGACATCGAGCCCCTTAAGGCGGTCCAGCCGCCCTTCGAGCGCCTGCGCTATGCCGACATGATCGCCCTGCTCAGGGACAAGGGCTTCGCCATCGAGTTCGGGGCCGACCTGGGGGCCGCGGAGGAGAGGGCGATCACGGAGGACAAGGGGGCCCCCGTCTTCGTGACCAACTTCCCGAAGCAATGCAAGGCCTTCTACATGAAAGAGGACCAGGACGACCCGCGCACCTACAAATGCGCCGACCTTTTGGCCCCCTTCGGGTTCGGGGAGGTCATCGGGGGCAGCGAGAGGGAGACGGACCTCGCCAAGCTCCTGCAGCGGATGGAGGAGCAGGGCATCCCCCAGGAGCCGTACCGCTGGTACCTGGACCTCCGGCGCTTCGGCTCGGTCCCACATTCCGGTTTCGGCATGGGCGTGGAGCGCATGGTGAAATGGGTGTGCAACCTGGAGCACATTCGGGACGCCATCCCCTACCCGAGGACCGTGGCCAGGGCCTATCCCTGAAGCCGTCTTCCTAGGGCACGGTATAGATGGAACGCCCCCTCCAGCTGCCTGGCCTCCACGTTCTCGTCCTTGCTATGGGCGAGGCCCGGGCTGCCCGGGCCGCAGACGGCCACGAGGGGGTTGACGGCCGAGTAGATGGCGGCCTCCGTCGCATAGGGCACCGCGAATATACCTGCGGCGCCGACCTCCAACAGCGCCTTTATCAACGACGATCCAGGCGGGGTCTCGAAGGCCGGAAGCTCGTACTGTACGGCTAGGTCGTACTCCTCCCCCTCCAACGCGCGCACGAGACGCGCCCGTACCTCCTTCCCCGTCACCGGGAACGGGAACCTGGCGTTCAGCTGGGCGTCGCACCGGTCCGGGATGATGTTGCTGCGCGTCCCCCCCTTTATGTTGGAGACGACGAGCGTAAGCCCCTCCGTAGGCCCGTCGGGGACCTCCAGCATCGGCCTCAGCCGCTCCAGGAGCCCGACCATCCGCATGATGGCGTTGTCCCCCTGCCAGGGCATGCTTGCGTGGGCGGCCACGCCGTGCGCAGTGAGCGTGAGACGGGAGATGCCCTTCTCCTTCCAGGCCACCCGGAGGTCGGTCGGCTCCCCGACTACGATCCCGCTGGCGAGCCGGACCTCCGGACGCTTGGCCAGGAACTCAGCCCCGGTCATCAGCTCCTCCTCGTCGGTGGTGACGAGCAGGGAGAACGGCACATCCTCCTCCTTCAGGGCCCGCGCCGCGGCCAGCATCGCCGCCATCCCGCCCTTCATGTCCGCCGCGCCCAGCCCGTAGACCCGGTCCCCCACGACCTCCCCGTCTCGCCGGGTCCAGCCCTCCCCGGCCGGGACGGTGTCCAGATGGGCGGCGAAGGCGACCCCCCCGACCCCATTGGCCGCAAGCATGGCCGGGCTGTCCGCCGCCCCCCCAGTCACGACCGAGAGGCCGAGGTCCTCCAGCCTCGAGCGCACCAGCTCGAACAGGGCCTTCCTGCCCTCGGGGGTATCGCTGCGCACGCTGAGCAGCTCGATCAGGCTGCGGACCAGTTCGTTCATGGTATCATTTGCGATAGAATGGAAGCTCCACGACCCTGGCGGGAACGGCCTCGTCACGGACCTGGACCTCCAATCGGGTCCCAACGGCGGCCAGCCGCTGGGGTACGTAGCCCAGGGCTATGCCCACCCTCAGGCAGGGCGACATCGTGCCGCTGGTGACCTTGCCGACCGGCCTGCCCGCTTCCAGGATGGCATACCCATGGCGAGGCACGCCCCTCCCCTCGAGCCGCAGCGCGACCAGCACGTCGTACTTGCGTTCGCGCTGGAGGATAAGGACGTCCCGCCCTATGAAGGGGTGGTCCATCTTGACCACCCAGGGCGGCCCTGTCTGCAGGGACGTCTGGCTCCCGTCGAAGTCCGTGCCCGACAGCAGGTAGCCCATCTCCAGCCGCAGGGTGTCCCTCGCTCCCAGCCCTATCGGCCTGACTGCCCCGCCCTCCAGCAGCCGGTCCCAAAGCCAGCCCGCGTCCTTGTCCTCCACGAGCACCTCGAACCCGTCCTCGCCGGTGTAGCCCGTCCGGGCGATGTAGCACCCCACTCCCTCCCCCCTGCCTGGAAAGAGGTCGGGCAGGAACGGGGAGTTCCTCCCCGTGAGGAAGGCGAAGCGGCCCTGGAACCGCCTCAGGGTGGAGAGGTCGGTGGAGCACATGCCCTGAAGCACTCCCTCGGCCAGGGGCCCCTGCACGGCCAGGCACGCCAGCCGGGTGGACAGGTCCAGCACCTCCAGGTCCCTGGTGTTCCCCCTCACCCATTCCCGCACGCGGTCCACGGTGGCGGCGTTGGGGACCATGAGGTACGCCCCGTCGGCGATGTGGTAGGTAATGACGTCATCGATGATCTGCCCATCCGTGCTCAGCAGATGCCCGTACACCGCCTTGCCCACCGGCGCCTTGCCGATCGGATTGGTCAGAAGATAATCGAGCTGGCTCGCGGCCTGCGGCCCCCTGACCAGCAGATCGCCCATATGCGACACGTCGAACACCCCGCACCGCTTCCGCACGTGCTTATGCTCCTCGATGATGCCGGAATACTGGATGGGCATCTCCCACCCCGCGAACTCCACCATCCTCGCCCCTGCCGCAAGGTGCCTCTGGTACAATGGCGTCCTCTTCATACGCTCCTCTTTTGAATGGCGGGCGGATTATCAATAGCTTTCCGTCAGTCCCCCAACCCCTCCTCGAGCCGTTGCCGGATGACCTTGGCCGGCACGTCCGGGAGGGAGATGTACGTGGTGCGGCCGCCCGCCTCCTCGTTGACGACCCTTGTCCCGACAAGCCCCTGATTGGTCAGGTCCTGGAGGTAGGTCCAGAACATCGTGTGCCCGCGCGGCCTCTCCCCGTGCTCCTCGGCCACAAGCCGGTACATCGCCTCCGCCTCCGGCGTCCGCACGTACGCCTGGTCCTTCATCGCCCGGGCGACGGCCAACAGGACAAGCCTGTGCTGCTTGTCCAGGTCCTCGAGCTTGCTCTCCGTGACCACTGAGTAGGTGAGCGCCTTCGCCCCCCTGACATGCTCGGGGGCGACGCGTTCGGCGCCCTCCTCCTCCGCAAGCATTCCGGCCTTGTCCAGCAGTTCGATGGCAAAGCGGGCGTCCCCGAACTCCCCAGCTAGGTCGGCCATGAGGTCCAGGGAGTCCGGGCGCACCGTCCCCGGGTAGAAGGCCAGCTCCGCGCGCGCCCTCAGGATGTCGGCCAGCTCCCGCACGGAGTACCGGTCGAACCGGATGGCGTTGGCCCTGCGGAAGGTCGAGGACGACGCGGCATCCAGCATGTCCAGCACGTTCTTCTGGGAGATCATTATGACGGACATCGACGGGCGCCCGCCCACCGTCTCCTCGTCGAAGCGGGTGAGCTGGTAGACGAGGTCGCCGGCACCCTTCGCCAGCAGCACGTCCGCCTCGTCCAATACCACCACCAGGTGCACCTTCCGCTTCTCGAGGTGCCGGCGGATGGAGCGCAGCATCTCCTCGGAGGAGAACCCCCTGTCGGGGAAGTTCTCGTCGAAGTGCATGACGATGCGCCGGAGCACCGCCACCTCGGTGGGGCGCTGCCGGCAGTTGACCATGATGAAGTCCATTGCCCGGCCCCTCTCCTGGGCGGCCTTCATTAGGTCCAGGCAGAAGCGCTTGGACGTTGCCGTCTTCCCAGTGCCCACGCTGCCGATGAGGAACGCCGTCTGGGACATGCTCCCTTCCAGCACAGGCCGGAAGAGCATCCACAGGCGTTCCAGCTGCTCCTCGCGGTGGCAGAGCGCGTCTGGAACGTAGTCGAACGAGAGCTTCGATTGGTCCTTGAACAGCCGTGGAGGGCGCACCCGCTCACCTTCTGACTCTTATGAACCCGGAGCAGGGGGTGACCTCCACCCCCCTCTCCTCCAGCCGGTCGGCGAGCAGGTTCATGCCCAGGGAGTCGGAGGCCACATGCCCGGCGATGACCACGTTCATGTGATGCTTCCTCGCCTCCTCCAGATGGGACTCCGGGATGTGCATGAACACCGCGGTCCCCACGCCGGCGTCGGCCAGCTTCTCGTACAGTTCCTTGGGGCCCGAGGTGCCCCCCGTCATCCGCACGACAACCTTGCCCGCCCGCCGCTTCCTGTCCCCCACGTACACCTCCGGGGGATTGTTGTTGCGGGCGGCGTGCTGGTGCTCCGGTTGGCCCAGGAGCAGGTCCACGACGTCCCCCACCATCCTGGGCCCCTCCCTCTCCACCAATCGGGAGAGGTGCCTGTCGACCAGGTTGTCGGTGACGGAGTGAAGGCACATCAACGGCAGGCCCAGGAGACGGGCGGCATCCACAGCCCGGTCGTAGTTGGCCGGGGCGCTCATGTCGTGCACCTCGCGGATGCGGGGGGCCATGATGTCCTCGGCGACGTTGATCGGGATCCCCAGTCGCTCATAGATGTGCTCATGGAGGTGGAGGGCGTCCCCGAAGGCTGGCCTCGCCCTGCCGAAGGGGTGGTGGCCGATGACCGCGTCGATAGGTATCCCCCTCTCCCTCAACCGGTCGGCCAGGACCATCTCCCCGGTGGAGATGTCTATTCCCCAGAGCACCCCTCCGACCTCCGTCGCCGGATCGCCATGCACCAGCCTGGAGTCGGGATAGGGGTTCCACAGCGAATCCAGGTCGAAGCGCGCCCTCTCCTCCCCCTCCATCTTCCGATAGCGCTCCTCCGTCCGCCGGAGGTCGTCCTCCAGCTCATCCGCGGTCCGTGGGTCGCTGCCCTTCGCCACCTCAACTGCGAACCGGTAGATCTCTCCTAGCCTCATCGGAACTGAGAGGTCCGGTAAGCTGATAAACTGTTCGTCCGGCGGACGCCTGCACCGCGAGTAAAATGGGAAAGAACAGAAAATGTGGAAAGAAAAAAGGGTTTAAGGCCCTGAGAAGGCTCGGCAACTGGGGACCGGCCTTTGTCTGACCCGTTCAGCCGAACAGCGCGGACAGACCGGCTGCGGCCTCGTCCTCGCTGACGTGCTCCTCTTCCTTGGGCTCTTCCTTGGCCGGGGCGGCCGGAGCGGCGGCAGGCGCAGCAGCGGCAGCGACTGGCGCGGCGGCGACCATCGCGGAGGCGATAGCCTCATCGATGTTCACACCCTCCAGGGAGGCGGTCAAGGCCTTTATCCTGGCTGCGTCCGGCTCGACACCGGCGCTCTTCAGGACAGCGGCGACCGCGTCCTCGGACACCTGCTTCCCAGCGGCGTGAAGGACCAAAGCACTGTATATGTATTCCATTTCCTTACCTCCTCAATCGAACAGAGAGCTCAGGCCAGCGGCGGCTTCCTCCTCGCTGACCCGCTCCTCCTCTTCCTCTTTCTTGGCCTCAGCGGCCTTGGGCTCGTTCACCGGCTTGGCCGCGGGGACCGCAGCCATCCTGTGCTTTATCCGGTCATCTTCCAAACCGATGATCGAGGCCAAGGTCATCATCTGCGCGTCGGCCTTCGCAAGGATCGCACCGATGCTCTCCCTGGTGGGGAACGCGCTCGCCACGCTCAGGGCCATCGCTTCGCGGTAGGCCTTGGACAGCAAGGGCGTGACGGTCTGAGGCGTGACATAGGCTATTGACAAGCTCAGGCCCAGAGCGTTCCTGGCGGCCAGACCAAGCAAGTTGGTGTAATAGTCCGCCGGGACGTTCAGGACGTCCTTCCCGTAGAGCACCCCGTCCTCGAAGGCGGCCCTGAGGTCCATGCCCACGATCATGGGCAGGATCTCCAGCTTGGCCAGTACCTTCGCCACTTCCTCGGGGACGGGCTCGCCCTTGGGGACGAGGACCTTGTCCTTCTTGATTATGATCTTCCCGGACTCTATGGCCGCCGGGATGCCTGCCTTCTGCAGCTCCCCGATGATCGGGCCGGGCTTGAATGGGGTCTCCCCCGCCTTCACCACTATGTCCTCCGGCGCTATGTCCCCGGGCTTGGCCGGGGCCGGGGTCTTGGTGCCCTCCATCTGGCGGAACAGCTTGAACGGGTTCTCGTCCGTAGTGACGATCGCGCACTGTCCCTCCACCATCCGCCTCAGCTGCTCCAGGCCCGGCCGCTTCTTGGCGGCCTCGGTGATGGCCAGGTCCATGAGGGTGTTCCTGGTCATGCTCACCTCGGCCTTCCCGCGCAGACCGGCGCGCATGGAGATCATCTGGGCGGCGGGAATGCCGTGCAGATCGACTATCCCGACAACCTGGCTGTTGACCATCTGGTCGACCAGCCCCTGCACCCTCTCCCTCTTCCATTTCGCTACGTGTGCCATGGTCGGAGCCTCCTCAAATCACCTTCTCGGAGGGTCCCATGGTGGTCTTCACGAAGGCGGACCGGATGTTCATGGTGCCCTTCTCGAGCTTGGTCGACAGCCTCTTGACGATCTGCTCGATGTTGTCTGCTATCTCCTCTGGCGGCATGTCCGTGGTCCCGACAGCGGTGTGGAACGTCAATCTGTCCCGGCTCCTGACCGGAACCGACCTGCGCAGGTTGTCAATCATGGGCTTGGGGTCCGCGCCCGGGGGGATTGGCTTCGGCATCTTCCCGCGGGGACCAAGCACTATGCCCAGCCTCTTACCGATGGTGGGCATCAATGGGGCCTCCGCAATGAAGTACTCGAACTCGGTGGCCATCTTCTTGGCCTGCTTCTTGTCATCGGCGATGGTGCCCAGTTCCTCCACGGACACGACCCGGTCGGCCACGTCCTTGGCCTTGAGCAGCATCTCTCCACTGCCGATAACACAGACCTTGATGGGCTTTCCCCTCCCGTGCGGCAGAATGATGTCCTCCTGGATCCTGTTCTTGGGTATGGACATATCGACGTCCTTCAGGTTGATGGACAGGTCGACCGTTTGCACAAAGTTGCGCTTTGGAGAACGCTCCAAGGCTTTCTTAACGGCCGTAACGATTGCTTTATCTGCCAATTCGATCCCTCCTGTAGTTCCATCGAGCCTACGAAGGCTCTCCTACAGTTTGGTGAAGCCCCCTAATCACCCTGCCATTTATAAAGATATCGTAAAACGGGGGAAAGGCGTTTGGGGCGGAGGGATCTCAGCCCTGCAGCTGGGCATCCCATTTGCCCGCCCTGATCTCCGCCTGGATGTCCTTGGCCTCCTTGCCCTCCACGGTAATGCCGCAGGAGGCGCAGGTGCCGATGACCTCCATGACCCTCGCCTTGACGTCGGCGCCGGTCAGGGAGTCCTGCTTCATGTGGGCGACCTTCTTGGCCTGCTCGATGGAGATGTTACCGACCTTGGCGGCCTTGGGGGCCCCAGCGCCCTTCTCGATGCCCAGCTCCTTGAACAGCAGGGCCGAGGTGGGCGGCGTGCCGACCTTGATCTCGAAGGTCTTGGTCTTCTGGTCGATTATGACCTTCACCGGGACCTTCATGCCGGCGAACCCCTTGGTCTTCTCATTGATCGCGCTCACGACCTGAACGACGTTTATGCCCGTCGGGCCCAGGGCGGGCCCCAGCGGCGGACCGGGAGTGGCCTTTCCGCCATCCACTAGCACTTCGATAGTCTCTGCCATTGTATCATCTCTCCTTCTCGAGGACCCTCACGCTGTCCCCGCGGACGGTGACGGGGATGGGGACGGTGGCCTCGAAAAGCTCCACCGTGATCTCTTCCTTGCTCTCGTCGATCTTCTGCACGCGGGCCTTCTCGCCCTTGAAGGGGCCGGCGACCAGCTCCACGACGTCCCCTTCGGATATCCCAGAGACCAGGGGCTTGGGGGTCAGGAAGTGCTCTATCTCTGAGAGCTTGGTCTCCCCGGCCACGAGCCCCTTGGCCTTACGCACCCCCCGGCAGGTCTCCCTGACCAGGTCCGTGTTCATGGCCTCCATGAACACGTAGCCGTCAAGCTTACCCGGGGCGAGCAGGGCGAAAATGCCCTTATCCCCGGCCTTGGCCTTGCCGGCCACCCCGTCCACGACCGCCCTCTCATGCCCTATGGAGGTCTTCAGGATCAGGATGGACTGCATGGTGTTGGCGAAGAACTCCATGGCGCCGCATTCCTGCCCCTCGGCGAAGACCTGCATCTTGATGTGAACGCTATCGTCCAGACGCGCCCCGCGCGGGGCCTCCGCTGCCAGTGTCAGCTCCTTCCCGCCGAGCCCCTCCATGTTGAACTCGATGTCCGGAGGGGTCAGCTTGGCGCTCTCCCACAGCTTTCCAGAGGTGTCGGAGATGCTCACCTCCCACTCAGGCGAGTCCTCGCTGCCGTAGTCGATGGTCAGAAGGACCCGCACCTTCATCTTGTTCGCCTGCTGGGGCTTGAGGACCAGCTTCCAGACGGCGCTGCTTCCGGCGGTCACCCTCTGGGCGCCGCTCTCCCCTGAAAGGGTGAGCGGGGCGTTCCCGAACTGCGGGGATTGATTGATTTCCTGATCGTTCATCTGCAGCCCTCCCGGGATCAAAGGCCGAGCCATCCCGGAAGCCGGGTCACCAATATGTATATGGCGAAGCCAAGGCCGCCAATGAGGAAGAGGCCTAGGCCGGTGATCATGACCGTCTTGGAGTACTCGTCCTTCGTTGGCTTTCTGGCCATCTTCAGGACGCGGCCGTACTTGCCCTTGCCAAGCAGTCTGACCCGTTCCTCGATCCTCTTTTGGACCTCCCAGGATTTGTCGACAATGTCCATTTGTACGCACTCTTGGATTACGCCCTAATCCTTCCTTATAAATAATCCTTTCTTTACCGGATGAAGTCCACCGTCATCCCCTTGGGCGCGGCGGTCTCCTTCGGTCCGAGGATGTACTTGGACTTGACCCCGGTGATCACGACCATCACCCTGATCTTGTTCTCCAGGGCCGGGTCGACGGAAGCGCCCCAGATGATCCTCGCGTTGGGATTGACCTTGCTCTGAATGACCTCGGCGACCTTCTCGGCCTCGCTGACGCTCATGTCCTCACCGCCCGTGACATTGATGAGCACCCCATTGGCGCCAGTGATGTCCACGTCGATCAGCGGGGAGTTGATCGCCTCGTCGATGGCCTGTTCGACCTTGTCCTCGTCCTCGCCCTCCCCCAGGCCGATCATGGCAACGCCTCCGCCCTTCATGATGGTCTTCAGGTCGTTGAAGTCCAGGTTGACCAGCCCGGGCCGGGTGATCAGCTCCGTTATCCCCTTGATGGACCGCATGAGCACCTCGTCGGCCACCTTGAAGGCGGCGTTGATGGAATAGCGGGGCACGAGCTCCAATAGCTTGTCGTTGGGGATGACGATGACCGTATCCGCCACGGCCCGCAGGCGCTCCATGCCCCATTCGGCGTTCTCCGCGCGGATCGATCCCTCGGCCTTGAAGGGGGAGGTGACGATGGCGATCGTCAAGGCCCCCATCTCCTTTGCCAGCTGGGCGATGTAGGGGGCAGAGCCAGTGCCGGTGCCCCCTCCCAGGCCCGCGGTGATGAACACTATGTCCGCTCCCATCAGCACCTTGCGCAGCTCCTCCTCGGCCTCCCGGGCGGCCTCCTCTCCCACCTGGGGGAGCGATCCGGCGCCCAAGCCCTTGGTGCTTCGGCGGCCGAGCAGGATCTTCTTGTGGGCCCTAGTGATCAGCAGATGCTGCGCGTCGGTATTGACGGCGTACAGCTCAGCGTCCTTGATGCTGCTGGCATACAGACGGTCTATCGTATTGCAGCCTCCACCACCGCATCCAAGGATCTTGATGTTGGTCTTCAGGCTCAACAGGATCTTTTCCAGCTCCTCATCCTCGGCCGTCTGGGCCTTGAATGTGTGCATGCTAGCCTCGCTTGCTGGACCGGCTCGGGACATGGCGTCGCTGATAAATGACTTCATGGAGGGGGCCTCGAACGGAAGCGGCTGGCGGCTGAAGCCCTCGGCTGCTCCGCGTCTAAAATACATGAGGCAATGTAGATTTTAATACATTTCGGTGCCATCAGCGAATTACAATTCAATTCAATGAATATATGTAAGGATTTATCGTTCAATCCATTCAATTATTTTCTATAAAATAAGATTCTTTATAGAATATTTTATTTGTTTGATGTATATATTAAATTACAAAATGTATTTTGTATTTTACAAAAAGTAAAGATTAATATTCAAAATGTAAATATAGCTTGACATAAGAGGGCGATATGAAGAACCGATTGAGGATCTACCGCACCATGACCAATCTCACACAGGAGGAGCTGGCGGAGAGGCTGGGCGTCACCCGGCAGACCGTCATCGCCATCGAGAAGGAGAGGTACGACCCCTCGCTGGAGCTGGCGTTCAAGATGGCGCAGCTCTTCAAGGTGGCCATCGAGGATATATTCCAATTCGAAGGATGAACGGGGGTTGCCCCCGGCATGGTATCAGCGGATGAAGTCCAGGTCGACCTTCTTCAGTTTGTCCGTCTCGTTCGGGGCGCCCAGGATCTGCTTGGATTTGACCCCGGCAACGACGACCATGACACGGATGGTCTTCTCAAGGGTCGGGTCGACCGCGGCGCCCCAGATTATCCTGGCCGTGGGGCTGACCCTCCGCTGCACCTCCTCGGCTATGAACTCCGCGTCCGAGATGGTCATGTCCGGCCCGCCGATGACGTTCACCAGGACGCCGTTGGCCTCGGTGATGTCAACCTCCAGCAGCGGGGAGCTGAGGGCGCGCTCGATCGCTTCCTTTGCGCGGTCCTCAGCGTGGCCGTCGCTCTCTCCCAGGCCGATCATTGCTACGCCAGCACCTTTCATGATGGTGCGGACGTCATTGAAGTCCAGGTTGACCAGACCAGGCTTGGTGATGAGTTCGGTTATGCCCTTTATGGCCTTGGTGAGGACCTCGTCGGCCATCTTGAAGGCCTGGTTCAGTCCCAGCCGGGGATACAGCTCGATGAGCTTGTCGTTCGGGATGACTATGACGGTATCGGCGGCGCTGCGCAGCCGCTGCAGTCCCCACTCCGCGTTCTCCATGCGCATCCTGCCCTCGCCCTTGAACGGGGTGGTGGTGACGGCGATGGTCAAGGCCCCCATCTCCTTGGCGATGTTGGCGACCACGGAAGCGGAACCGGTCCCGGTGCCGCCGCCCATGCCGGCGGTGACGAAAACTATGTGGGCATCAGCGACCGCCTTCCGGATCTCCTCCTCGGCCTCCCGGGCAGCCTGTTCGCCCACCTGCGGAAGCGCCCCGGCGCCCAAGCCCCGGGTGCTCCTCCGCCCCAGCAGGATCTTGTGATGGGCGCGGGTGGTGAGCAGATGCTGCGCATCTGTGTTGGCGGCATAGGTCTCCACGCCGGAGATGTTCTCCTCGAAGATGCGGTTGATGGTGTTGGAGCCCCCGCCCCCACAGCCCACGATCTTGATGTTGGTCTTAAGTCTCTGCAGGAGCTCGATGAGTTCGGCGTCCGTGGAGTCCAACTGCTGATATCCGAAATTCGGGGCAGGCTCCGCCCTTACTGGAGCTGTATCCTTCGCCAAAGCTTCCTCAACAAGCGATCTCATGAACCATCCCACTCTCTTGCCACGAACTTCCCACGATTTGTCCCCCCATATGCCATCTCTATTAAATATTGTTGTTCCTCCCTGGTGCAATGGCCGTTCGTTGGGCCGAGCGGCATTACGGCGTCGATGTGCCCGGGCCCTCGAAGAAGGCGCCGCGGGCGATCGCAAAGGCCATCTCAAGACATGCGCGACCGGACGGAGGGCGCGCAGCTTGACGAGGGGGTGTCACCCTCGCCCCCTGCAAGATAAATTATTACGTCCACGCACGAATGTAAGGAGCATGGTCTACCGCGTATCGGCCACGTTCAGGGGGAAGGTGCAGGGCGTCTACTTCCGCCAATACGCCCGACGGTGGGCGGAAATGCTCTCTCTGAGCGGGTATATAAGGAACATGCCTGACGGTTCGGTCCTAGCCGTCTTCGAAGGACAACGAGGGGCGGTCCAGGAGATCATCCGAAAGCTTAAGGAAGAACATCCCGCCGCCACCGTGACCTCCGTGGACATCAAGGTCGAGGAGCCGGAGGGCCTCGAAGGGTTCAAGATAGTGCATTAGCCGATCGTGATCCCGTAGACCCTCTCCGGGTTGTCCTTGTTGACCTTCCATAGTACCGATGGGTCGGTCCCCTTCTCCACCAATTGCCGCATCCGCTTCGGCACGGTGGTGATCGCCAGCACCGCCCCCGGCCTCTCCAGGTCGTCCATGAAATCGGTCTCCAGGAGGAAGCGGTCCCCTTTGGCCAAGGCCTCCTGCACCATTGGCCTGGTGGCCAGCACGGAGGGGTAAAGCCCCCGGCTCTCATGCGGGGCGACCAACGGCCCGCAGTAGTGCTTGACCACCCTCTCCCGGGGCAGCCCCACCCTGTCGGCCATCGCCCCCAGCTCCTCCATGCTCGCCGGGGTGGCGCTCTCGGCGTGGACGACCACCGGGCACCCGCATTCCTTGGCCAACTGCATACCGTACGCCAATATGGCGTTCGAGGCGGCCATCACATCATCGGGAACTGGAAAGTGCGGGCGGCCTATCTCCCCCAGCGCTATCGCCCTCCCCTCCCGGACCCGGGACGCGGCGATGTCCATCCCCCCCTTCATCACCTCCACCGCCCTCTCGAGGGGCATCGCCTCGGCGAGCTCAAGCAGCTGAACGGGGTACGGTCCCAGGGTAGCGAAGGCGCCCGCGCCGGCGGAGCGGGCGCCCTCGACCATCCTCAGCGTGATCCCATAGGCGCTACGAAAGTCCTCCGCGCTCCGTACCGGGGCCTCCTGGTACGGCATATGGCTCACGATCAGATGGGTGCCGCCCGCCTTGAGGAAATCCTTTACGCCCTCGACGTTCCGCCCTCTCGGCTGAAGGTGGACATGGTTGTCGAGGACCGGGAACTCGAACATCACCTCAGCAGGCCCGCCGCCTTCAGCTCCTCGGTGATCTTGTCGACCGCTGCGCCCACGTCCTCCACGTGCTTGGCGCCGGTGCACACCAGCTTGCCGGAGCCGAACAGCAGGACGACGACCTTCGGGGAGTCCAGGCGGTAGACG
>JAJFUR010000068.1 GCA_021372335.1 Methanobacteriota archaeon | reverse complement strand
GCAGCCCCGGTTGAGGCATGTGCCGCCCATCGGCCCGTTCTCGGCCAAGGCCACCTTCATCTTCCTCTGCCTGGCCTTGGCCACCACGTTCAGTCCCGCCCCGGACCCTATGACGATGAGATCGTACTCCTTCATGCTGAGACCCGCTCCACCTAGGGCGCCGCGCCCTTAATATATATTCAAGGACCCGAGGGTCGCCTTCAGCGGACGTCCCTTGCCGTTAGGGGAACATGACTGAGAATGTGGAGTGCCAATGCAGCTGAAAGGAACTCGTGTTCTTTTCCTGCTCCGGCGGATGCAATGTAGGACAGATCGCCAACGCGGCGGCTTACCGGCTGGCCACAGGCGACACCGGGAAGATGGCCTGCGTTGCCGCGGTATCCGCGGGAATGCCCGGGCCGGTCACCGGGGCTAAGTAGGCCAAGATGGTACTGGTGATCGACGAGTGCCCGGTCAAATGCGCCGCCAAGACCTTGGAGAAGGCGGGGATCAAGCCCACCCATTACATCCTAATCACCGATCTGGGACTAAAGAAGGTCGACGATCTTCACCATTCGCTGGAGGACGTGGACCGGGCGGCGCGCCTTTGCCTTGACGCTCTGCCCAGGAACTGACCCTTTACTCCTATTTTCACCCCCTTTTCCCTATTTTTGATTCCATACTGAATTTTATGAGTTTAACTATACATTTATACACTTTTCGATTGTAAATATACTCATTTGTTGCGTATAGAAAGTATTTATTAGTTAATTATCTATTGAGGAGGCGAAGTGACCGATTAAATCTCGGTCATAATAGACAAAGAGGATGCTAAATGATGAAACACGGAATGGGTACGAAGTTCGCGCTCATCTTGGCCTTGGCTCTGGTGGCGCTTCCCCTGTTCTCTTCCCCGGTAGCGGCGGCGGACGGCGATGTCGACAGTGGGGACACCGCCTGGCTGATGATCTCCACAGGACTGGTGTTCATGATGACGCCCGCGGTGGCCTTCTTCTACGGAGGCATGCTGCGCAAGAGCAACTTCCTGTCCATGCTGGGACAGAGCATACTGATCATAGGGGTGGTGACCATCATCTGGGTGGTCTTCGGTTACTCGCTGACCTTCGGCGCTGACAATGGCGGCCTGATCGGCGGGGCTGAGTACCTGATGCTCAACAGCGTGAACCTCGCTCCGAACCTGATCGCGCCGACCGTCCCGCACATCCTGTTCATGATGTACCAGGGGATGTTCGCTATCATCACCGTGGCCTTGATCATCGGCGGGGTTGCGGAACGCATGAAGCTCAGCTCGCTCATGGTGTTCCTGTCCATCTGGACCGTAGCGGTCTACATCCCGGTGGCTCACTGGGTGTGGGGCGGGGGATGGATATATGACCTGGGGGCGCTGGATTTCGCCGGTGGAACGGTGGTGCACATCACCGCCGGCGTCTCGGTGCTGGCGGCGGCCATGGTCCTGGGCAAGCGCATCAGCCACGCCGGGGGCGGACAGGAAGTGCCCCACAACATACCGATGGTAGTGCTGGGCGGCGCCCTGCTCTGGATAGGCTGGTTCGGGTTCAACGGCGGAAGCGCCCTGGCCTCGAACGGGCTGGCGGCGAACGCGTTGGTCGTAACCCACATCTCGGCAGCGATGGCCGCGACGGTCTGGGGCCTCATCAGCTGGCTGGACACCGGAAGGGTGAGCGTGCTCGGTCTCATCTCCGGTGGAGTGGCCGGGCTGGTGGCCATCACCCCGGCCGCGGGATTCGTCAACCCCACAGGCGCTCTCTTCATAGGTCTCGGAGCGGCGGTGGTCTGCTACGGAGGCATACTGCTGCGCAAGCGGCTGGGATTCGATGACGCCCTGGATGTCTGGGGCGTGCACGGTCTGGGCGGTACCTTCGGTGCGATAGCCACGGGTATTTTCGCCACCACCACGGTGAACGCGGCGGCGAAGGATGGGCTGCTCTACGGCGGCGGGGTCGACCTGCTGGTGGCCCAGCTGATCGCTGTGGCTGCAGTGTGGGCCTTCGCCTTCGGTGTGACCTACGTGGTCCTGAAGGCGATGTCCAAGGTGATGACCCTGCGCATGACCAAAGATGAGGAGAGGATAGGCGCGGACATCATCCAGCACGGCGAGAGCGCCTACTATCTGAGGTGAGGAAGACGAAGAAGATAGAGGCTATTATCCGCAGTGAGACCTTAGACTCGGTCAAGTGCGGCCTCGAAAAGCTGGGAATGAACGCCATGACCATAACTGACGTGCTCGGCCGGGGAGAGCAGAAAGGGCTGGAGTTCACCCACCGGGCTGGCAAGTACCGGGTGGACCTGCTCCCCAAGGTAAAAGTGGAGATTGTGGTCAGGGACGAGGACGTCAGGAAAGTGATTGCCGTAATCATCGAGAAGGCCAGGACCGGCGAGATAGGCGACGGGAAGATATTCGTCTCCCCGGTAGAGGAGGTGATCAGGATCAGGACCGGCGAAAGCAGCAATGGGAAGGCCTGAATCTCTCCTTGACCTTCCCTTCTTATCTTTTTTTCCACCTCTTCCGATGAACGCTGAAGAGGTCCTCGCGCGTTTGGGATCCATACCCGACCGTGCGCGTCTGGAAGGCGTGCCCGGGTATGGGATCAAGGTCGATCGCGCCTAAGGGTGAGCCTGCCGAAGATGAGAGCGTTGGCCAAAGACATAGGGAAGGGTCATCAACTGGCCCTGGACCTTTGGCGCACCGGGGTGCACGAGGCGCTCATATTGTCGAGCCTTTTGGCTGAGTCCGAGAAGCTCACCGAGGAGCAGACGAAGGAAATGGTGAGGGGCTTCGATTCCAGGGACCTCTGCGACCGGTGCTGCTCCAACCTGTTCAGCTGGTCCCTCTTAGGCTTTCAGAAATCACTTGAATGGTCGGAGAGAAATGAGGAGTTCCAAAAACGGGCTGGCTTCGCCAACATGGCCGCCCTCGCCGTGCACGCCAAGGGACTGAGCCACGAGGAACTTCAGCTGCTCCTGGATGCGGTGATCAGGGAGAGCCATGACGACCGCAACTTCGCGCGCAAGGCGGTGAATTGGGCGTTGCGGCAGATCGGCAAGAGGGACCTGCGCTGCAACGGGATGGCCATCGACGCGGCCGAGAGGATCCTGGCCAATGGCGACCGGGCCTTCCGGTGGGTGGCTACGGACGTCCTAAGGGAGCTGAGAGGCGAGGCGGTGCAGCAAAGATTGAAGAGCCGTCAGAAGAGATGAGATTCCATGACGGAGATTGAATATCTGAGCCACTCGGCCTTCGCCATACGTAACGACGGTAAGGAGGTCCTGATCGACCCCTTCCTATCGGACAATCCGAAAGCTCCAGCCTCGGCCTTGGAGGTGCGACCGGACCTGATACTGGTCACGCATGCCCACCATGACCACCTCGGGGATGCCCTCGACCTCTCCAAGCGCTTTGGATGCCCCGTGCTTTCCGTGGTAGAGGTGAGCGATCGCCTTGAGGAGCTCGGGGCGAAGGTGGTGCCGGGCAACATCGGAGGGGAGATCGCCTTCCCCTTCTGTAGGGTGAAGGTCTACCCGGCGGTCCATACGTCATCGTTCGATGATGGGCGGTACGGAGGGGCGCCGTGCTCGTTCCTTGTGCGGATGGGAGGGAAGGCCGTGTACCATGCAGGGGACACCGCGCTCTTCGGCGATCTCGCCCTGGTGAGGGAGGAGGCCGAAATAGACGCGGCGTTGCTTCCCGTGGGAGGGGTGTATACCATGGGCATCCGCGACGCCGTCAAGGCAATGCGCCTGCTCGGCGCCAAGCGGATGGTGCCCATGCATTACGATACTTGGGATGCGATCTCGGTCGCTCCCGATGAGATGCGCAGGGCGAGTGCGGGGGAGGGGTTCGAGCTGTGCATCTTGGCCCCCGGGGAGCGCTTGAGGCTGTGAAGCAAAGGTTTTATCCTTCTTGGCCATGAAGGGATATGGCCATGGCGGGAAGGGGAAGCATTTCGTGCCTGGCGCTGTGTGCGGCGCTCCTCGTGCTCAGCCTCTGCCCTATCTCCTCGGCCTCCTCGGGCGATGTTTCCATCGTGCAAGTGAACGACGGACGGACCATCGAAGCGGGAGGAAGCGCGTCGTTCGCATGGGTGGTCCACAACGAGGGCCCAGACCCGCTGCTGATCGTCCCCACGCTCACCACCGCCCTTCCAGACCGACTCAGCTGGACGCTGGAGCCTTCGTGTTCACGGCTGGACCCTAACGGCAGCTGCAGCTTCTATCTCACCTTCAGCGCGGAGGCGGACATGTACCCAGCCGTCATTCCGATGACGGTCGTCTTCAACATCACCGACATGGCGGCTAACTCCTCGGAGGAAGTGGCTGCCGACATAGTGTTGGAGGCGAGGTCCGCCTTCGGGGCCATCGATCGCAACAACAAGATCCTCGGGGTGTGGGACAACTTCCTCCCTGCGCCTCTGGATGGCAACTGGGGGGCCTTTGGCCTTAGCATCCTGATCTGGGTGGGCATTGGCCTACTGGCCTTGAAGGGGCTTGAGCCAGCCCTTCATCGATTGGCCCGAAGGACCAGGACCAGGTGGGACAAGGTCGTCGCGGAGGTGATCAAGCTCCCATTGCTCCTCCTTGTATTGGCATACGGTATTGTTTCCTCCCTGGAGATACTGAACCTTTCCCCCGCCCTTCTGACCGACCTCGAGCTGGCATACATGATCGCGGTGGTCCTCATCGCCTCGCTGCTGGCCTACCGCGTACTCGTTAGGATCGTGGCGGTCTATGGCGCGGAGCGCTCCCTCAACGGCCGCAATGGGAACAAGAAGGCCTTGGTGAACTCCGTGTCCCTGCTGGGCAAAGTGGTCATCCCCGTTGTGGCCGCGTTCATCATCGCCGGGATGCTGGGGATGGACCTGGGGAACGCCATCCTCGGGGTCGGGTTCTTAGGGCTCGTCATCGGGTACGCGACCCAGAGCGCCCTCGGTAACATCTTCGCTGGTTTACAGCTCCTGCTGGACCGCCCGTTCAAGGTCGGGGACCGGGTGCCGTTGAACGACGGCCATACCGTCCGGGTCCTCGATGTAGGGCTCCTTACCACCAAGTTCCTGGACCTGGACACGTTCGAGGAGGTCATCATGCCGAACTCCCTGATCGAGAGCCAGGCAATAGTCAACATGAACGCCCCTGACGCCCGCTGGAAGTCCAGCGTCAAGGTGAGGGTGTCCTCGGACGAAGATCCGAAGAGGATAGAGGAATTGATGATGGAGGCAGCCCGCCGGACACCGAACATATTGCAGGGGCGCGAGGCCCCAGTGGTCAGGGTCTCGGAGGTGGGGGACGGCCGCATGCTTCTGACGATATTCATTTGGATCGACGATGTCGCGAACAGGCATCTGGCCCGTACCGAGTACCGCAGGAACCTCGTGAAGGTCTTCAAGGAGAACGGCGTTGAGTTCGCCCTGCCTCGGAAAATTGTGTCTTTGAACCGGCAGAGCGACGAACGCTCGTGGTAACATAGAACGAGGAAGCGAGCGGGGAGGGATTCGAACCCTCGACCTGCAGCTTAGGAGGCTGCTGCCATATCCAGACTAGGCCACCCGCCCGTGTGGTGCGTTCATCAGGAATAGTATATTTAAAATGTTTTAAAAAGGGGGCCTACAGCTCCTCGGGGGCCTTCTCCTCGGCGGCCTTGGCCTGTGCCTCGGTAGGCTTCTCCTCGGTGGGCTTCTCCTCAGTGGGCTTCTCCTCCTTCTTGAGGTATTCCTCCACCAGTTCGACGTCGACCCGGCCGAAGACCTCGCGCAGATCGGCCACGACCTTGTACTTGGAGAGCAGCCACTTCGGGTCGTACTTACATACGTCCGGAAGGTACAGGGTCACCTTGTCCGGGGAGACGACGGCTCGGAAGCCCTCGGAGGTCTCGTAGTCCATCTCGCAGATGGCGAGGGCCTTGGCCACGGCGTCCTCTATCTTGTCCAGTACAGTGAACTCATACCTGAGCGCGGCGCCGGCGAAGCGGCGGTTGAAGTCCACGCGGACCATCCTGTTGGTCACTGCGACGACCGTGCCCACGCGGTCCTTGATATTGACCTCCATGCCGACCTCCGGGCGGATGTCCTGGCGGAAGAATTCACGCAGGGGGATGTTCTCCACCAGCTTGGGGTCCCTGGCCCCGGCGGCCTTCTCCGGGGGGATCTCCACGGTCGTCCTCTCTCCGACCTTGGCCTCGGCCAAGGCCTCGTCCAGGCCGGGGAAGACCCTTCCGCCGCCCACCAACACCGGCATGGGCTTGTAGGTCAGGTTCTCATTGAAGATGCCGGCCTCCTTGGCCTTGTCCGCGTTGGTTGTATCGAACAGCATGCCGCTCTCGGCGATGTACGCGTCATAGTCCACGTGGACGATGTCGCCCTTGGAGACCTTTGCGGTCGTTGGTCCATCGGTCATGAAATTCACCAGTGATCCTGATTTGGCGGACTGGTTGATTGATTCCCTCTTTTTATATCTTTCGGACGTTCAGGTGGGCACGGAAAAAGGAACGTTGTCTCGGCCAAGGGAGGAGTATGTGCACATTCTCAAGGTGTGGTGGGCAACGACATTTTTCCGAGAGGGACGGTGCGGGTATCGTTAGGGCATATGCTCGATGTTGAGAGGCCGGTCGCGCCCGGAATCCCATGAGGCGCTGCGATCACTGTCTGGTGAGGGGGATCGGCCCTTCCGTAATCCCCTGTACCTCAAGGGCTGGGGCACTGTAAGATCGGGCGCGGTCGGGG
This sequence comes from Methanobacteriota archaeon, assembly GCA_021372335.1. Lineage (GTDB taxonomy): Archaea > Thermoplasmatota > Thermoplasmata > Methanomassiliicoccales > UBA472 > UBA472. The sequence continues at coordinate 19,155 of JAJFUR010000068.1, read as the reverse complement.
AGATCGCCTCCGCGGCATGGACCTTCCCATTCATCTGTCCTGCGATGCGGAGATGGACGCATGGCCGCTCCGGCGATGGGCGTCCAAGCTGAAGAGAGGTGGGGCCGGGGGCCACTTGGAGGAGAGTGATGGGCGCGGCCGCTAGCGCCAGGAGGAGTGGGCGCATCGAACCTATCGGCTGTGGCTTGGCCTCCTGGCGCCCCACTGATCCGAGGAGACCACGGACCGGAGGCTGGGGCATCGCCGAGGGGCGTCCGGCGAGCGGACTGAGACCAGTGACCTGCGGTGGGGTCCGTAGTCGGGTGTGGAGATTGGTCCGGTGGTTCGTCGAGCGAGGGGATGGGGGGCGATGTCCAGAGAGCGAGCTGGGGTGGAGCGAGGGAATATCGCTCACGAGCCCCATCGCATCGTTCCCATGCCCGGGGAAGGTGCAGAACGTCCAGCCGATGTACGGACACTCTCCCCATAGCGCCCCCTGAGGTGTTCCAGGCAATCCCCACAGTACGGTGTGGACCGCCTCCGGAACGGCTTGCTCAGAGGGCGGTGAAGGAGTCCACCGTCCTCCGGTCAAGCGCCTTGGCCAGTTCCACGATGAGCTTCATGCACGCCTTCAGGTCAGCGGTGTCGAACAATCCCACATGTGAGTGGATGTGTCTCGTGGGAACGCCGATGACGACGGTCGGGACGCCGGTCAGGGAGGTGTGGATTGAACCTCCGTCGGTGCCCCCGCGGATGACGTAGGCCAGCTGATATGGTATTTTCTTCCTCTCGCAAATTGAGATGACCAGCTCCTTGAGCGGCTGGTTCGGGATCATTGTTCCATCGTAGACAGTAATTGAAACGCCCTCGCCCATCCGCGCAGGGGCCTGCAGCGGGTCGATGCCTGGGACGTCCCCGGCTATGTCCACATCCAGAACGATAGCCACATCGGGATCGGTGGAGGCCGCCACCGTTTTGGCGCCCCGTAGACCGACCTCCTCCTGGACGGTCGCTGCGGCCACAAGCCTGTTGGGGTGCTTCACTCCTCCCTTCTTTATCGCTTTGAGAAGCTCCACCGCCGCGAACGCTCCCAGCCTGTTGTCCAAAGCTCTTCCAAAGACGATCGTGCGCTTGCCGATAGGTTTCCCGTCCTTGTAGGCCTTCTTCTCCACAGTGAACATCCTGGAATCCGGGGTGACCGCGTCACCGAGACGAACGCCCATGGCCTCGACCTCGTCCTTGTTGCATGCGCCTATGTCGATGAACATCCTGTCCTTGGTGACCACCTTCTTGGCCTCCTCGGATTCCATCAGATGAGGGGGCTTGCAGGCGATCACTCCGTTCAGAACGCCTTTCCTGGTGTGGACCAGGACCCGCTGACCTAACAATACCTGGTCGAACCATCCGCCTAATTGGCTGAACGCCAGGTATCCTTGCTGGTTCACGCCAGTGATGATAAAGCCGCATTCATCGACGTGCCCTGCCAGCAATACTGTCGGCCCGTCCTTCTGGCCCACCTTCTCGAACATGGTGTTACCGAGCTTGTCGGTGAAGACCCGATCACAGTAGTTCCCGGCATAGTCCTTCATCAATCTGGTCGCCGCGGCCTCGAAGCCGGATGGCCCCGGGATATCGCACAGCTCCTGCAGGAATTTCCATGATTCCTTGTCCATCGATGTCACCTGAACGCCGATCACGGCGAGCCCGACGTCCATCGCAGCTTGCTCTATAAAGATGCGTCGCCGCTCCCTGTTAAAAGGCTGTCGTAAAAGGAGGGGTGAACGGGTTTCTCGACCTACCTTCGATCCCCCAGTGGGAAGATGGCCCGGCCGTTGGCCTCGTTGACCACCGTCGCCAGGCCAGTGTAGATGGCTGAAGCACCGCATACCAGCCCGATGTAGCCGGCGGCCACGGTGATCTCTTTGATCAGGGTGAGATCGCCCAGGGCGAGAGCGAAGAAGAGGACTGCAAGCGAGCCGAACACGAACTGCGTGGCCCGGTTGCTCTTTGCCGTCCCGATGAAGAAGAACAGGGTGTATATGCCCCACATGGCGAGGAAACAGCCCATGGCAGTACTGTCGGTAGGCTCTCCCAGGCCCAGAGAGGGTATCGTCCAGATGCCCACCAGGGTCAGCCAGAATAGCCCGTAGGATGTGAACGCGGCCATGCCGAAGGTGTTTCCCTTCCTCCACTCCATCAGCCCGACCAGCAGCTGCGCCAGTCCTCCGTAGAATATTCCGAGCGATAGAATGACACTACTCAGCGGTATCAGGTCGGCGTTGTGCAGGTTGAGCATCACGGTGGTCATGCCGAACCCCAGAAGTCCCAGCGGTGCGGGGTTCCCGGTCCTGTCCATCACCACCCTCATTTCCGGTTTGCTGTCGAGATCGGCGTCCAAGGGCGCACCCTGCACTCAGATGTTGCAGGCCTATTTAACCGTTGTTTTGTCATTACCTTGTTTCCAGCATTGAACGCTGAACCACCTATAAAAATGGTTAAATCCAGGACGGCATTCCTGAAGCGAGGCCACTATAGCTCAGCTGGTAGAGCGGCTGACTTGTAATCAGCAGGCCGGGAGTTCAAATCTCCCTAGTGGCTCCTTGCATTTCTGCCCCCCATGGAGCAGGATCCCGTGCGGACCATGTCGGGCGTGCCTTCCATCTTATTCATTACCCACCCTTCCCGGTCCTCTGCGCACGCTGTGCAGCCGACCCCTGGGGGTCGCTGGCCCAGGGCCTAGCCCTCATTCTGCCATTGCCTCCACGGGGCTCGGCGGTGCGGGGCGATGCGCCCTGCGCGACAGGGGATCAGTCCAGCCAAACCGTGTCGTGCTCCCTCAGGCCGACCTTGAGCACCAGTATCCGGAAGTCGTTCCCGATGACGGGGTTGCCGTGCACGTCCCCGGGCTCGCAGACCAGGCAGTCCCCCTCCTCCATGACCACCTTCTCGCCGTTGATGACGAACGGCGCCGGGCCCTCCAGACAGTAGAACACCTCCCGGGTGGCCTGATGGAAGTGCATCCTTACCCTTTGCCCGGCGGTGAACTGGACCTCCTGGAGCAGCGTCCCGCTCACCCCTATGTCCTTACCCTCCAGCATGACAAGCTTCAGGTAGCCATCGCCTTGCACCTTCCGATGCCCGGAGCGTGGGAAGAGCCTCATGCCCTCTCCCTCACCGCCTCCGCGATGCTCTCCTCGAGCAGGCGCATCCCGGTGTCCAGGTTGTCCTCGGCTATGGTGAGCGGTGGGACCAGCCTGATGCTGGACCTGCCACAGCCCAGGGCGATGACGCCCTTCCTGAGCATGTTGGCGAGGATGGCGGTGCGGAGCTTGGCCGCCGGGGCCTTCGTCCGGCGGTCCTCCACCAGCTCCAGTGCCCTCATCATCCCCAGGCCGCGCACGTCCCCCACGGCCTCGAACCTGTCCTTGATCTCCAGGAGGCGCCTCTCCATGACCGCCCCCTTGCGCTCGGCCTGCTCGACGACCCCCTCCCTCTCGATGACGTCCAGGGTGGCAAGGGAGCTGGCACAGGCCACGCAGTTCCCGCCGAATGTATTGGAATGCGCGCCGGGGACCCCCCAGTCCAGCTCCTTGCGGAACACCGTGGCCGCTATGGGCATCCCCGACCCCAGCGCCTTGGACATGCAGGTGATATCGGGCTCGACCCCGAAATGCTCGGCCGCCCACATCCTGCCCGTGCGCCCCATCCCGGCCTGGACCTCATCGTCCACCAGGAGGATCCCATGCGAGCGACATATCCGGGCGATCTCGGGCAGAAAGGCCTTAGGGGGCACGATGTACCCGCCCTCGCCCTGCACCGGTTCGAAGAACAGGGCGGCCACCTCGTCCGGGGGGACCAGGGCATCGAGGTAGACCTCGTCCAGGACCTTGGCGCACCATAGCCCGCAGGACGGGTATTCCTGATGATAGGGGCAGCGGTAGCAGTACGCGTATGGGATGTGCGTCACCCCTGGCACCATGGGGAAGTACCTGGCCCGCTGCACGCGCTTGCTGCAGGTCAGGGAGAGCGCGCCGAAGGTCCTGCCGTGGAACGCCCCCATGAATGCCATGAACTGCCTCCGTCCGGAGCCCCATCGGGCGAGCTTCATGGCCGCCTCGATGCTCTCCGCTCCGCTGTTGCTCAGGAACACCTTCTTCTCGCCTCGGCCAGGGGCGATCCTGGCCAACCGTTCGGCCAGCCGGGCCTGGACATCGTAATAGTAGTCGGTCCCTGCGAAGTGCATCACCTTGGCCGCCTGCTCCTGGACCGCTTTGACCACTGAGGGATGGCAATGCCCTATGTTCATGACGGCCACGCCACTACTGAAGTCCAGGAACAGGTTGCCGTCCACATCCCAGACCTTCTCGCCCTCCGCCCGCTCCACGGCCAGGGGGGCGGACTTCGTCGCTGTGGCCAAGTAGCGGTCATCAAGCTCCACTATCCCTCTGGCCCGCGGCCCTGGAATGTCCGTGAGGACGCGGGGCGCCCTTTCCCTTGCCTGGTCCATCATCGGTCCTCGATAGGGTTCCAAGGCATAAATGGCTTTGGAACGCTAATGCCTGGCCTCGGTGACCCTCTCGGAACTCTCCAGCAGGTTCGAGAGGAGCGAATAGGCTGGGATCATGTCCTTCTCGTGAACGATGAAGATGGTGTCGGTATAGCAGGACACCGTCTCCACTATGTTCACGCCCTGCTCGGCGAGGTTGGACGCCAGGTACGAGAACACGCCGCTGGTCTCCCCGATCCTCTGGGGGCTCTTGACCGTGATCTCCACCAGGTCCTCGCGGACCTTGAGGACGTTGCCCTCGCCGACCTCGGTCACGACCTCGCTCCGCAGCTTCTCGTCAGCTATGATGGTGATCGCCTGGGCCCCCTGGATGACCTGCATCAGGGCCTTCTGGTTGATAAGCTTGGCAAAGAGCCTTTCCAGCCTCTGCAGCACAGCCCAGTCGTTGCTGGCGGTGACGATGCAGATCTTGGTCTTGACCTCCAGGCGGCTGTCCGCCAGAATGGACAGTATCTCCCCTTCATGGTCCTTCCTGGCGAGCTTCTGGGCATACCGACGGCAGGCGATCATGACCGCCTCCTCGTTCTTGATATCCAGGTCCTTCATTATCATCCTGGCGAGCGAGGAGTAGTTGATCAGGTCCTTGGCGATGCAGTCCTTGACCGACGGATGGGCGTCTATGTAGGCACGGGTACGCTCGGCCACGCTCTCCTTCTGAGGCGGCTCTTTCATCGACCCGATACCATGCTCGGGATATTTGAATGTTCTATTTTAGACATCATTTCCGTGCGCGCCCTTGGCCTTGGGCCGTAGGCCGTGCTGACCGATCCCGACTCAAGCGCTCACGTTCGCCCTGTGAAGATTACGGATGGAACGCGCCTCCCTGACCGTGCGATGATGACTGGAATGTCAGTTCCCGTGGAGATACGAACTCAGTGCGGCATCGAGCTCCTGGATGGAGCCTTTGGAGATGATCAGCGGCGGGACGAGGCGCACGGTCCTCCCGCCCGCGACGTTCACCAGCAGCCTCCGTGCCAATGCATATGCCTGGAATCCCTTGGCAAGATCGCCCAGCTCCACTCCGAGCATCAACCCCATCCCCCGGACCTCGGTCACCCCCTCATGCCCTTGCACGGTCCGTACCAGCTCCCGCTTCCACTCCGCCCCCAATTCCGCGGCCCTTTCCACGAGCCTTTCCTGCCTGAGTACCCGGATGACGACGCTCGCGGCCGCGCAGGCCAGCGGATTTCCACCGAAGGTGGTGCCGTGGACGCCGGGGGTGAAGGCCTTGGCGATGTCCGGAGAGGTGATGATGGCCCCGATCGGGACCCCTCCCCCCAGGCCCTTGGCCAGGGAGATGACGTCCGGGACGACCCCGTAGTGCTGGAAGCCGAACCATTCCCCGGTGCGTCCCATCCCGGTCTGGACCTCGTCCACGAGCATCAATGCCCCGGTGTCTGTGCACAGATCGCGGGCGGCGCGGAAGAACTCCTGGGAGGCGGGGATGACCCCTCCCTCTCCTTGTACCGGTTCCAGGATGAGGGCGGCGGTCCCATGGTCGACGGCGGCCTTCAGCTCCTCCACGGAGTTGTAGCCGATGAAATCGACGTTCCGGGAGAGCAGGGGCTCGAAGCCCTTCTGATACTTCCCCTGCCCGGTGACCGAGAGGGTGGCCGCGGTCCTTCCATGGAAGGAGTTGCGGGCGGCGACCACCTTGGGGCGGCCGGTGTGCTTCACCGCCAGCTTCAGGGCGGCCTCGTTGGCCTCCGCCCCGCTGTTGCAGAAGAATGAGCGGCCGAGGGGCGCGGGGACGATAGCGGCCAAGGCCTCCCCCAGGTCCGCCTGCTCCTTCACCTGGTACAGGTTGGAGACGTGGATGAGGCGGGAGGCCTGCTCGCAGATGGCCTTGACGAGCTCGGGATGGGCATGGCCGAGGCAGTTGACCGCGATGCCGGCCACGTAGTCGATGTACCTGTTGCCTTCGAGGTCCCAGAGGTACTCCCCCTTGCCGTGCGAGAAGCACAGGGCTTCGCGGGCGTAGTTCTGGAATAGATAGTAGGAGCTCAGTTCCGCAACCTGCTTGCTGTCCATGGGATCACTTCACAATGTCAACCTGGTGCCCAGGTTCCTTCCGCCGAACAATTGGTCCACTATAGCGTGCGGCGTCGTGCCGCATATTATGTGGGCCGTACCGACCCCTCCGCGCAGGGCGATGAAGCATGCCTCCACCTTGGGGATCATGCCGTCCCTCAGGACCCCGGACGAGGTGAGCGGCCCTAGGTCCGCCTCCCTTATCTCGGGGACCGTAGAGCTAAGGTCATCGATCGTCCGAAGCACGCCGGGAACCTCGGTGACCAATACGAGGTCTGAGGCCCCGATGCCGGCGGCGAGCGCGGCCGCCGCCGTATCGGCGTTCACATTCATCAGCATGCCCGATGCATCGGCGCAGATGGAGTAGATGACGGGGACGAAGCCCTTCGCGCAGAGCGCGGTCACCGCCCGGGGATCGACCTTCACCACCTCCCCTACGTACCCGAGGTCCACCTCCTCGCGCCCATCGGGGCCGTTCACGAGGACCGGGGGCATCCTCCTCGCGACCAGCGTGTCCACCTCGCTTCCGGCCAGCCCTATGCTCCTGAGCCCTGCCTTGCGCAGGGAGACCACCACCCGGTCGTTGATGCGGGAAAGGACGGACTTGGCTATCTCGAGCGTCGCGTCGTCGGTGATGCGCAGTCCCGCCACCTTCCTCACCGGGAGGCCACAGCGCTTCATCTCATCAGTGATCTCCGGTCCTCCCCCGTGCAGGACGACCGGGACCAGGCCGCGCTCCTTGAGCTCCGCCACCTGCATGGCGAACGCATCGATCCGGTCCATCCCCCCGATGGAGGAGCCTCCGAACTTGACCACGACCTTCCCTGCAGCCTGGGGTGCCCTAACATCGGATGGCCGTTGCATCTCATCACGTGGTGTACATAGCGTTGATCCTGACGTAGTCGTAGCTGAGGTCGCAGCCCCAGGCCTCCCCGGTGGCATGGCCGTTGTTGAGGTCCAGGTCGATGATGACCTCCCGGTGCGAGAGCACTTTGCGCGCGGCCGCCTCGACCTCGTTCCCCGCGATGAGCTTCGGCGAACCGTCCTCGAACAGGGTGACCGAGTCCCCGTTGGACCGGAGCACGAGCCTGACGTTGTCCAGGTTGAACTCGGCCTCGGAATTGCCCAGGGCCGCCAGGATACGGCCGAAGTTGGGGTCTGCCCCGAAGATTGCCGTCTTGACCAGCGAGGAGGTGATGATGCCCCGGGCGGCAGACCTGGCCTGGACGGGGCTCTTCGCCCTCCGCACTATTACCTCGATAAGCTTCGTGGCGCCCTCGCCGTCTATGACTATCTTCTTGGCCAGCTGCTGCGCCACGTACCTAACTCCCTCCCAGAAGGCAGGGTCGTTGTCCGCCGGCCTGCCGCCGGCCATTCCATTGGCCATGAGGACCGACATGTCGTTGGTGCTCTGGTCCCCGTCCACGCTTATCACGTTGAAGCTGACGTCCATTATGTCCTGCCAGCGACGGTTGAAGTCCCCGCTCAGCTGAGCATCGGTGACCATGAAGCTGAGGGTGGTGGCGTGGGGCACCTTCATTGCGGGCGATATCATCCCGCTCCCCTTGGTGATGCCAGCGATGGTGACGGGCGTGCCATCCTTCAATGTGACCTTGCAGGCGGCCTCCTTCTTCACCGTGTCGGTTGTCAATATGGCCCTGGCCGCCATGTCGTCCGCCTCGGGACTCCTCCCCAGGGCCTTGACGGCCTTGGGTATCCCTTCCGCGACCCTGTCCATCGGGAGAAACCTGGATATGACGCCGGTGGAGGCCACGCCCACTAGGTCGTCCTTTACTCCCAGGGCCTGGGCGGTAAGGGCCACCATCTGCTGGGCGTCGCGGATCCCCTGCGCGCCGGTGATGGCGTTGGCGTTCCCGCTGTTGACCACCATGGCCTGCAGCATCCTGGGGTCCTTCTTCATCATGACCTCGATGGGCGCCGCCCTGACCTTGTTCTGGGTGTATGCAATGGCGCATTTGGCCGGCACATCGGAATAGATGACGGCCAGGTCAAGCTTTTCCTTCTTTATCCCGCAGTGAACCCCTGCCGCCTTGTACCCCTTCGGCGAGGTAATTCCTCCCTCAAGAACATCCATTTTCAAACCCCCAACCCTGGAAAATCCAATCCCATCTCCTCAGGCATTCCGAACATGGCGTTGCAGTTCTGCACCGCCTGTCCGGCCCCCCCTTTAACGAGGTTGTCGATCGCGCTCATGACCACCACCTTCCTGGGGCCCACGACCTCCAATCCCACATCGCAATGGTTGGAGCCGACCACGGCCTGCATCCACGGCACCTCCGTCAGGCGCACGAAGCGCTTCCTACGGAAGAATTCAGTATAAACCCCCAGCAGTTCTTGCTTGGTGAGGTCCTCGTTGAGCCTGAGGTACATGGTGCAGAGCATCCCTCGTACCACTGGAATGAGATGCGGTGTGAACACCACCTCGGCCAGCCTGCCCTGGAGCCTGGTGAGGTTCTGGGCGATCTCTGGGGTGTGGCGGTGGGTCCCCACCTTGTACGGGGTGACGCTGGCCCCGCAGTTGGGATGGTGAGTGGCCTTCGTCGGCTCCGCCCCTGCCCCCGATGTTCCGCTCTTGGCATCGATTATGACCCCGCCCTCCACCAGGTGGTTCGCGAAGAGGGGGGCGAGCCCCAGCGTGGAACATGTGGGATAGCAGCCGGGATTGGCCACGAGGTCGGCCTCCCTGATCTCGTCCCAGTAGAGTTCGTTCATGCCATAGACCGCCCTGCCGAGGTTCTCGGGGTCCGTGTGCTCGTGCCCGTACCACCGCTTGTACTCCTGAGGGTCCTTAAGCCGATAGTCGCCGCTTAGGTCGATTACTTTGGCGCCGCTGCGCATCAGCCCCGGGACGAGGTTCATGGACGCCCCATGCGGTGTGGCCAGGAAGACCACGTCCAGCCCCTGCCCGTCCACGGACTCGCTGAAGGTGAGGTCCACGTATCCGCGGAGAAAGGGATGGGCATCCGCCACCTTCTGTCCAGCCAGCTGTCGGGACGTGATCGCCTCGAGGGAGATCCTGGGATGGCGGCTCAGAAGGCGCACTATTTCGCCCCCTATGTACCCGGATCCCCCGACCACCGCTGCCTTGATCATCCCGCGCCCCCGCTGTGGGTAATTCCCATGGGAATGTCCCGAATTAAGAGTATCTTTATTAAGTATTGCGACTCAAACGGGACATTTTAGGTCCCCCCGCCCCTTGCATGGACACCTTTTTCGATCCCGCACCATCCATTCTCATCCTTCCCTCCGCCCGGAGCTGTCCCATTCCGAACACTTGGTCGAACCAATGTCGCATCGTCGGCGCTTCAGATTAATATAGATGCTCGCCTCATCGCCCCCGATTCACATGGCAGCTCGCTCTAGGAACGCTCGTGACAAGGTTGTCCTGGCATACTCGGGCGGTTTGGACACCTCCGTGGCCATCCGCTGGTTGCAACAGAAGTATGATTTGGATGTAATCGCGGTAAGCGTCAACGTTGGTCAGCCTGGGGACCTTCAGGAGGCGGTGGACCGGGCCTTGAGGATCGGAGCGGTGAAGGCGTACGCCTTCGACGCCACCGAGGAGTTCGTGACCGAGTACATCGCGCCTTCCCTCAAGGCCAACGCCCTGTATATGGGGGCGTATCCCCTTGCCACATCGATTGCCCGTCCGCTCATCGCCAAGACCATGGTGGAGATAGCCAAGAAGGAGGGGGCGAAGTACATAGCCCATGGGTGCACCGCCAAGGGCAATGACCAGGTCAGGTTCGATGTCAGCATCGCCGCCCTTGCGCCTGAGATCAAAATCATCGCCCCGATGAGGGAATGGGTCATGACCAGGGAGGAGGAGATCGAGTATGCCAGGCAGAACGATGTCCCCATCAAGGTCAAGAAGGAGTGCCCGTACAGCACGGACGAGAACATATGGGGACGGAGCTGCGAGTGCGGCATCCTCGAGGATGCCATGGCCGAGCCGCCGAAGGACGCCTTCGAATGGACGACGGACCCGCTCGACGCCCCCGATGCCCCGGAGTACGTCGAGATCGACTTCAGGAAGGGGCTGCCCGCCGGCCTCGACGGCACCGAGATGCCGATGACCGATATCATCAAGCGGCTCAATCAGCTCGGTGGGAAGCATGGCTATGGCAGGGTGGACCATATAGAGGACCGGCTGGTCGGCATCAAGTCCCGGGAGGTCTATGAGGCCCCGGCCGCGCTCATGCTCATAAACGCCCACAAGGACCTGGAGAAGATGGTCCTCACCAAGGACGTGCTCAACTTCAAGCGGGGGGTCGAGCAACGCTATTCCGAGCTCTGCTACGATGGGCTATGGTTCTCCCCGCTCAAGAATGCCCTGGACGCCTTTGTGGCTGAGACCCAGGAGCATGTCGAGGGCACGGTGAGGGTGAAGCTCTACAAGGGCAGCGCCACCATCGTGGGGCGCTCCTCGCCGTACTCGCTGTACGATACCGGGTTGGCGACCTATGCGCAGGGCGATCGGTTCGACCATCGGTCCGCCGAGGGGTTCATCTATGTTTGGGGACTGCCATTGCGCACGGTGGCCAAGGCCCAGAAGAAGTGATCCGAATGGCAGAGAGGCAGCTCTGGTCCGGTCGGTTCGCCGAGGGCCCTTCCGAGATGACCCTTTCCTTCACCTCCTCCCTGGCCGTGGACGCGCGGCTTGCGTGGTACGACGTCGCCGGCTCCCTGGCGCACGCCCGGATGCTTGCGGCGACGGGGATCGTGCCGAAAGAGGCGGCGGAGGCGTTGATAGATGGCCTCAAGCAGCTGCTCGACGACCTTGAGGCTGGAAAGATCGAACTCTCCGACGAGCTGGAGGACGTGCACACCAACATCGAGCATCTGCTCACTGAGCGGGTTGGAGAGGCGGGCAAACGGGTGCATACCGCCCGCAGTCGGAACGACCAGGTGGCCACCGACCTCCGCATGTTCGTTCGCGATGCCGTCCTTGAGATCATCACCCTGCTGATCGACGTCCAAGAGGTCCTGATCGAAAGGGCCGAGGAGGAGCTCGGGACCATCATGCCGGGCTTTACCCACATGCAGCACGCCCAGCCCGTGTCCCTGGGGTTCCATCTCATGGCCCACGTCTTCCGCCTGCAGAGGGACGCGGAGAGGTTCCTGGACGCCTACAAGCGCCTCAACCAATGCCCCCTGGGCGCAGGGGCCCTCGCCGGCACTGGACATCCCGTGGACCGCGCCCTGACAGCAGCCCTACTGGGCTTCGATCGCCCGACCGACAACGCCATGGACACGGTGAGCGACCGGGACTTCGCACTTGAGTTCGTCTATGCCTGCGCCCAGACCATGGTGCACCTGAGCAGCATGGGGGAGGAGCTTGTGCTTTGGACCTCCCCTGAGTTCCGCTTCGCGGAGATGCCCGACGCCTTCGCCACCGGCAGCTCCATCATGCCCCAGAAGAAGAACCCGGACGTGGCGGAGCTGGTCCGTGGACGGAGCTCCATCGCCATCGGGAACTTGGTGCAGATGCTGACCATGATGAAGGGGCTGCCGTTGAGCTACAACAGGGACATGCAGGAGGACAAGCCCGGGGTGTTCTCCAGCTACGAGACGCTCACCTCCTGCCTGTACGTCCTCGCCCCCATGTACCGCTCGCTGGCCTTCGACCGGGAGCGCATGGAGGAAGCATGCGCTGAAGGGTTCTTGAACGCCACCGACCTGGCCGACCATCTCGTCCAGAAGGGGATGCCCTTTCGACAGGCCCATGAGGTCGTGGGCGCAGCCGTGCAGTACTGCCTGCGGACCGGCAAGCGCCTGGAATCACTGAGCGCGGAGGAGCTGAAGGGGCTTTCCGACCTCCTCGACGAGGACTCCCTCGCTCATATTTCCATGGAGGCATGTCTTAACCGGCGCACCTCGAAGGGGGGCACGGCCCCCTCGGCGGTCCGAGAGCAGGTAGCCTGCGCCAGGGCCATCATCGATTCGCATCGGTCGGTGTGCCAAGGGGAGATAGGTCGGCTCGAGAGCGTTTGGAAGGAACTCCGGAAATAGGCCCTCAGCTGTCCGAGAAGGAAAGGGTGTTCCACTCCAGCTCATGCTCGACCCCGTTCCGGGTGAGCAGCTTGCTGATCTTCTCCGTGACCCGGACCACCTCTCCGCTCTTGGAGGAGCCCTTGACATAGAACTCCTTCCTGTTCGTGGGGAAGATGAGCCGCATCCGCCCCTTGCGGTTATAGCCCTCGGGTTTGCGGTTGGCCTCCAGGTCCATCATGTTCAGGTGGATGAACATCTGCATGATCTCCGGGTCCTCGGGGACCTGGTCCGTCTCCTCCAGGAACAGCTTGAGCACCTCTGGAAAGACCCCGGCCATGTCCTGGTATTCGACGCTGTCGCTCAGCACCAGGTGGCCACTGCTCGCTTTCATCGGATTTTCGAACAGAAACGCATTATAAATAAGTTCGCCCCATGGCCCTGGACGGGGCCATTGGTCGCCTAAGGTTATTAAGAGGGCTGACCTTACACCATCTATGACCGTCATTCTGACCGTCGCGGGCTCGGACTCGGTGGGCGGGGCGGGCGTGGAGGCCGATGTACGGGCCATCGCCTCGATGGGGGGGCATGCGGCGGTCGCCCTGACCGCGGTGACCGCCCAGAACACCGCCCGGCTGCGGGATGTATTCCCATTGCCACCTGAACAGGTCACCGCCCAGATCACCGCGGTCGCCGAGGACGCCCGCATAGCAGCGGTGAAGACCGGCATGATGTTCTCCGCCCGCACGGTACGGGCGGTCGCCCCCCTGTTGATGGAACTCAAGGCGCCCCTTGTCGTGGACCCGGTGCTCTTCGCCGGGGTGGGGGCGTCCCTGCACCGGGAGGGATTGAGGGAGGCGATGGTGAAGGACCTTTTTCCCTTGGCGACGGTGGTCACCCCCAACCGCAGCGAGGCGGAGGCCTTCTCGGGGATGAGGATCAAAGGCCCTGGCTCGCTCGAGGATGTGGGGAACCGTCTGCTGGAGATGGGGCCCGAGGCCGTGCTCATCAAGGGCGGGCATCTGGAGGGGGACCTGGCCGTCGACTCGCTGTTCACAGCGGAGGGCGTCCTCGAGGTGGCCTCTCCCCGGCTTGACCGCAGGGTGCATGGCGCGGGCTGCACGTTCTCCGCGTTCATCGCCACAGGGCTTGGGATTGGGATGGGGCTCAGGGAGGCCGTAAGGGAGGCCAAGCGCCGCATCTACGACTCGGTGGCCATGTCGGTACCGGTGGGAAAGGGGCTGTTGGCGATCGACCCAATGGCCACGCTTCACAAGGAGGCCATGAGGGCTGGGGTGATAGAGGAGGTGAGGAAGGCCGTTGCCGTGATCGAGGAACGCCTCCCGCCCGAGCTGGTGCCCGAGGTGGGAATGAACCTCGCGTTCGCCCTGCCCTATCCTCAGGGGTATGGGGAGATATGCGGGGTGGAGGGCCGATTGGTCCGGGTCGGGGACAAGGTCCGCAGGGTGGGGGAAGTGAGGTTCGAAGGGAGCCGGCATATGGCGAGGGTGGTGATGGCCGCCTCCTTCGTTGACCCGGAGGTGCGGTGCGCCATGAACATCAGGTTCACGGAGGCCGTCGTGGACAGGCTGAGGGCGACGGGGGCGATGGTCGGGACCTTCGACCGAGGGGAAGAGCCGGCGATGGTGTCCTCGATGGAATGGGGCACCGCGGAGGCCATAAGGGGATGCGGTCATGTGCCGGACGTCATCTACGATCGCGGAGGCGCGGGGAAGGAGGCCATGGTCCGGGTCCTTGGCCGGGACCCTGATGATGTGCTCCGCAAGGTCTCGGCGCTGATGCGATGAGGGTGCGGCCGTGAAGATCGCCATGTTCACCGATTCCTATCTTCCCACCCGGGACGGGGTGGTCACATCCCTGCTGCTCACCAAGAGGGAGCTGGAGCGGATGGGGCATACGGTCTATGTCTTCGCCCCTGATCCGGCGGACCCCTCGGACAGGGAGGAGGGCGTCCACTACTTCCGGTCCATCGGGTTCCACAGATACTCCGGGTACCGCATTCCCTTGTTCCCGACGGACAAGTGCCACATATTGGAAGGGCTGGATGTCGACTTGATCCACGTTCATGGCCTTATGTTCCAAGCGGTGCGGGGTATGCTGGCCGGCAGGGCGCTCCGGAAGCCGGTGGTGCTCACGTTCCATACTATGGTCACAGAGGCGGCCCGCTTCTACAACTTCACCCCCTTCCCGGAATGGGTCATCCAGCTGGGGATGTGGACCTATCTGCGCACGATCCTGCATAGGGCGGAGGTCGTGATCGCCCCCACCGTCGCCATAAAGAACGAATTGAAGCGCTACGCCCCACACATCAAGCGCCTGGAGGTCATCCCGACCGGGGTGGACCTGGATCGGTTCAACCCCAGGATCGATGGGAGCGAGGTCCGGAGGCGCTACGGCCTCGAGGGGAAGAAGGTCATCCTGCACCTGGGGCGAATAGCCTGGGAGAAGAACATCGATCTGGTCGTCAGGGGCTTCGCCCTGCTCAGCGCCCATGAGCCGGAGGCCCGCCTCCTTCTCGTCGGGGAGGGCCCGGCCAAGGAGCATGTGCGGGGGCTCGTGAAGGAGCTTGGCATCGAGGAAAGGGTGATCTTTACCGGCTTCGTTCCCGACCCGGAGCTGCCCCAGTTCTATGCGGCATGCGACGTGTTGACGCTGGCGAGCAAGTTCGAGACCCAGGGGTTGGTCATACTGGAGGCCATGGCCGTCGGCAAGCCGGTCAGCGGCATAAGGTACCGGGCGGTGGCCGAGCTGGTCCGCGAGGGGGAGAACGGGGAGCTGTTCGAGGAGACCCCCTACAGCTGGTCCCAGGCCACGCTTCGGTTGCTGAGGGACCCCGAGCGTTATCGGGAGGGCGCCCTGGCCAAGGCGAGGGAGTTCTCCGCGGGGCAGTGGGCCACCAGGCTCGTGGACGTGTACAGGTACGCCATCGAGGCCAAGGCTGGCCGGGCCAATGACAAAGCATTTTTAAAGCGCTAGCGCTTGGGAGATGGGATGTTCTCCATCGGAGAGGCATTCTACGTGCTGTTCTCGCCGCTGGGCCTGGCCGGATGGATGGTGTGCACCTTCCTGCTCTTTTACATCGACGCCATCGTCTTCCCGACGCTGCCGGAGCTGTTCGTGGTGCTGTTCTTCATGTCTGGCTACGGGACGGTCCCAGATTGGGCCCTGTGGTCCATGTTCGTCGTCACCATAGCGGTGGCCGAGGTCCTGGGGCTAACCACCCTGTACATGGTGGTAAAGCGCCTGAGGGTGCCTCCGAAAATAGCCACAGTCGTGGACCGCTATCGGCGGTTCCTGCTCATTCCAGACGAGCGCATGATCCTGCTCAACCGGATCGCGCCCATCCTGCCCTTCACGGGGGCCTTCGTGGCCCTCAGCGGCTGGTCCTACAGAAGGTCGATCTTCTATCAGGTCCTAGGGGGGACGCTGAAGTACGGGTCCATCCTTGCGGCCAGCAATTATTTCCTGGCGTATATGGAAAGGGGGCTCGCGGCGGACGTGACCCTCGCGATGGTAATCATAATAATCGTGCTGAGCTTCATCGCCTCCACCTACCGCAAGAGAAAGGTCGACCGCTTGGACATGGCTGGTACAGGCGGGGATGGGGGACCGCGCTGAGGTCCCCGGGCCTACTCCACTATGGCCACTATGGTTATGGTGAAGACCAGGGTCTTGCCGGCGAGCTCGGAGTTGTAGTTGCGCACGGCCGTGCCCTTCTCCTCATCGACGTCGATGATGAAGAAGGTGCTGCTGCCGTCCAGGCCCTTGACCCTGTCGCTGTCCCCTTCGCCCAGCTGATGCTGGATGGTGATGCGGTTGGAGTTGCTGTCCATGCCTATGACCTTTACGTCCCACCCCACGCTCCCCGTCCCGTAGATATGGTAGAGGGCGTTGAGGGTGGGCGCGTTCTTCACCGTCACCCGGTCCGTCCAAACATTGTACTCCATGACCGTCGCTGCCCATCCGTATACGGGATCATAGACCGTCAGGCCGGATGCGGCGTCCTCCCCGTACTCGGCCTTGAAGGTGCTGGCATTGAATATGCGCACAAGGGGCACGGCCTCAGTGAGCTGGAACGTCACCAGCTTGCTCTGGTCCATGGGACCGTACGCCTCCTCCGGGGGAAGGGTGACCGTCTTGGTCTCCCCTACCCTCATGCCCACGACCGCCGTTTCGAACCCGGGGATCATCGTCCCGGCCCCCACCTTGAAGGTGAGCGGCACATAGGACGTATTGGCCTTGAGGGTGAACGACAGGGTCTTGGGATAGGCGGCGTCATTGCTCGCCACCGAGTAGAGGGAGGTGTCGAACACCCTTCCGTCCAGCAGCTTGCCGATGTAGTCGACCTTGATGGTCTGGCCGACGGTCACCACGTCCTCGGCGGCCTCGACGGATTGGCCCCCCTGGTACAACATTATCGCTACCGTACTGGCGCTGACCATAAGGACGGCGATCAGAACGATGAGCAGGACATTCGTAGCCCCTCCGATGTCCCTGGCTATCCGGGAGGACCTCATAAGGATTCTGAGCAGGCAAACCTTTCCTTGAATTTAAACATTGCCCATTCCCGGAAAGGCCCTCGGACCATCTGGCAAAGGCCTTCCGCCGGAAGCGCTTATTTATACACGTGGGCCATTACTGAGCACACCCTAACAGGCGATACGATGAGAACGCTCTACATACACGCCGATTTCATGGAGTACGAGGTCAAGAAGCCCACGCCGATGGCCGAGGCCGTGGCCGACCAGGAGAGGACCGGCCGGATGGAGGAGGTGCTGGTGGCCTTCCTCACCGTCGAGCGCGGCGACCAGGACAAGGTGGAGGCGGTGGCCTCCCAGGCATCGGCGGACATCATAGGGACGGCCGAGAAGGTGGGGGCGGAGCGCATCATGCTCTATCCCTACGCCCACCTTAGCCCCGACCTGGCGGACGCGGAGACCGGGAAGAGGGTGCTCCGTGAGATCGAGAGGATGATCGCCGCGAAGGGATGGCAGGTGCACCGTGCCCCCTTCGGGTGGTACAAGGCGTTCAGGATCAGCTGCAAGGGCCATCCGCTCTCGGAGCTCTCCCGGGAGATCGTGGGGGAGGAGGCCCCGCCCGCCCCGAAGGGGGAGGAACGCTTCCTCGTCCTTCTGCCGGACGGGAGCGAGGTGGACCCCAGGGGCTTCGAGGGGGGCAGCGAATGCTTCCAGATCATGATGGCCAAGGAGGCGCTGAAGAAGGAGTGGCCATCCACCGGGGAGGTCAAGTACACCCGGCTCTGCAAGAAGTTCGGGATCAACTGGGAGAGCATGAGCGATGCTGGCCACATGTGCTTCTCCCCCAAGGGGGCGTTGATGTTCGACCTGGTGGCCGATTACTCAGCGCGCATCGTGAACTCCCTCTCCCTCCCGGTCTACACCGTCCGGGGCACGAACATGTTCAGCCTGGACGAGGGGCCGGTGGCCGAGCACGCCAAGCTGTTCGGCGACAGGCTGTACGTCATCAAGGGCGAGAAGCGGGACTTTGTGATGAGGTACGCCGCCTGCCACCAGCAGTTCGCCATGATGCGCCTCTGGAACATCAGCTACAAGAACCTGCCGTTCGGGGCCTTCGAGGTGGCGGACTCGTACCGCATGGAGCAGTCCGGGGAGACCATGCTCTGCTTCCGCACCCGCCGCATGAACATGCCCGATCTGCATGTCGTCTGCCGGGACATCCCGGAGGCCGAGGAGTGGTTCTCCCGCCTCGACGGGAGGATATTCGATGAGGCAAATGCCCTGGGGAGGGACTACGAGATGCTGATCAACTTCTCCTCCTGGGACGCCTATCAAAAGCACAAGGGCCTGATCATGGAGATCGTGCGCAAGCATGCCAGGCCGGCCCTCCTGCACTTCTATCCGGAAGGCATCAACTACTATTGGACGGTCAACATCGAGTACCATATCCTGGACGACATGAAGAGGGCCAGGGAGATCGGGACGGTGCAGATCGACATCGGCAACGCCCAGCGCTTCGGGATCGCGTACACCGACGAATCGGGCAAGAAGACGTTCCCGGTCATCCTGCATACCGCGGTCATCGGGACCGTGGAGCGCTACCTGTACACGCTGTTCGACACAGCGGTGCAGATGGAGACCCGGGGGAAGGTGGGCACGCTTCCGACCTGGGTGAACCCGGAGCAGGTGCGCTTCATGAACGTCTCCGAGGCCCATCTGGAAAGGGCCAGGGAGCTTGCCGATAGGGTCCGGAGGGCCAACGTCCGGGTCGGGCTGGACGACCGCTCCGAGACCGTCGGCAAGAAGGTCCGGGAGGCCAAGCAGGACTGGGTGGGGTATGCGATCGTGATCGGCGACAAGGAGATGGGCTCCGACGTCCTGACTGTCTACGACCGCTCGCAGAACAGGAACGTGGAGATGACCGTGGACCAGTTGATAGAACGGGTGCGCGGCGAGATCGGGGACATGCCGTTCCGTCCAATGTACCTGCCCAGCGAGCTGAGCCGCCGGGTGGACATGTGAGGGCGGGAAGGTGCGCATCGTCGAGGCGAATGCCTTCCACTACCC
>JAJFUR010000079.1 GCA_021372335.1 Methanobacteriota archaeon | reverse complement strand
AGATAAACGTTGCGGAATTGACCTATTCGGCCCTGCGCCAGAAGGGCACGATCTCCAGCGCCTTGCCCCTTTTTATCAGCGCGCACCCTATCGGGGCTGGCAGGTTCACCACGTCGTTCTTCGCCAAGCGGTACGGCCGATCGATCCCGGCGATCTCCGGCAGGTCCTCAAGGATCCTTACCAGCACCCTGTCGGTCGCCTGCGGCCGCTCAGCGGCCGGGGCCTTGCCGTTGACGATGGCCAGCGCCTGCCTCAATTGACCCTGGTCCACCGTGGCGCAGACCGAGCCGGAGGGCGCCATTGGCGGTGGTTCGGGGGCCTTCCCCTCCAGGGCCAGGTCCCGGCACTCGTTGATCGACCTCAATACCTGGGAGTACATCTCCCGCTCCTCCTCGGTCAGCCTGCCAAGGTCGATCTTGGCCCCTTCCGAGGCCCGGGTGGCCATCGCCGTTATCTTGCGCATCCTGTAGAAGAATATCTGACGGCCCTTGGTCAGGACCTTCTTGTACTCATTGGTCAGGCTGCTGGCTTTGAAGGAGAGGGGGTCCTTCCTGATCTCCTCCTCGCTCTCCTTCTTCAGCCTATCCAAGTACCCCCGGAAGGCCGGATAGAGGTCACGCCTCACCTCCACCAGGTCGACGGAGCCCTTCTCCTTGCGGTGAACCTCGGTGATCTCCTTGTAATTGATCGGCTCGAGCGGGGGCGCCATCGCTCAAGGATTCGGTTGTTGATATAAGAAGGTGCCCTCCCGCCGTGGCAGCGCCAGTCCCGTTGGCCCCTGAAGGATTAAGTAATCCCCCGCCGTTCAAAGGGCGTGGACCTCTCCCAATGCCTGCGGCCCTCAGCGGAAGGATCGGAGCTGGACATTATCGTTACCCCGCACAGCGCTGTGCCGGGCGTCCATGGCGTCGATCCATGGCGCCGGCGCCTTGTGGTGAAGGTGCGCGCCCCGCCGGAGGGCGGGAGGGCCAACGAGGAGGTCGAGGCCCTCCTCGCCTCGACCATCGGTTCCAAGGTCACCGTCGTCCGGGGCCACACGCAGCGCATGAAGGTCGTGCACATCCAGGCCCCGGTGGGGCTCGTGGCCAAGGCCCTCGGAGGGGACGCATGACCCGGGGGCGCTCCCCGCGGGAGAGGCTGGAGGAGATCCAGGCCGTTCTGGAGGAGATGATCTCCCGTGATCCGCGCACCGTAATTCTGGTCGAGGGCATGCGGGACCGGGGCGCCCTTACGATCCTGGGTGTGGGAGGAGAGATGGTCCAGGTCCAGAGCAGTGATGGGGTCTTCGGGATCGCGGAGCGCCTGGCGAAGGAGGGCAAAAGCGCCGTGATCATGACGGACTGGGACCGGAAGGGGGGGCAGCTCTCAAGGCTGCTGAGGAGCGCGCTCGAGGCCAACGCGGTCCCCTACGACGATGGCCTGCGCCAAAGGCTGGTCATCGTCGCCAGGCAGGACATCAAGGACGTGCAGTCCCTGCCATCCCTTTACTCCCGCCTAGTTCAGGAAGTGCAGGCCAGGGACCGCTGACGCTCTTCCACGAACGCGGACCGGTCCCATCCAGCCAAACTATTTATTGGGATATTGGCCTAGGAGGGCCGGGTAGCATGCCATTGGACCGCAGGATGCTGGACGAGCTGGGGATAGGGAGCGTGGAGGAGCTGTTCTCCGACATTCCGGAGGAGGTCCGGACCGATGGCATCCCGCTTCCCCCTGGCAAGAGCGAGATGGAGGTCGTGCGCTATATGCAGGAGCTCCTCTCCGCGAACCTGACGGCCGAGAGCGCCCCGTGCTTCCTGGGCGGAGGGGTGTACCATCACTTCATCCCCTCGGCGGTCGGCACAATCGTTTCGCGCTCGGAGCTCGCCACCTCCTACACGCCCTATCAGGCGGAGATAAGCCAGGGCATGCTGCAGTCCCTGTTCGAGTACCAGAGCTACATAGCCGAGCTGACGGCGATGGACGCGGTGAACTCCTCGAACTACGATTGGGCGACGGCGCTGGGGGAGGCGGCCACAATGTGCCACAGGATCCTGCCGAAGCGCACGTTCCTGGTGCCGGAGGCGATGTGCTGGGACAAGCGATCGGTGCTCGGGAACTACGTGTCCGGGGCGGCCCTCAACGTGGTGGGGTACTGCTACGATCCGTTCACCGGGGGGCTGGACCTCGATGACCTTAGGAGCAAGATGACCCCCGATGTCTGCGGCATCTACGCGGAGGTGCCGAACCTCTTCGGCGTGATAGACCCCCAGGTGCCCAAGCTGAAACAGGAGTTCCCGGACGTCCCGCTGGTGGTGGGGGTCAACCCCCTGTCCCTGGCGCTGGTGAGGCCGCCGGGCGAGTACGGGGCGGACATCGTCATCGGCGAAGGGCAGCCTCTGGGGCTACCGATGAACGTCGGCGGCCCGTCCCTCGGGCTCTTCGCGTGCCGCATGGAGCATGTGCGGAAGATGCCGGGCCGGCTGATCGGGATGACCCGCGACCGGGAGGGGCGGCGGGCGTTCTGCATGACCCTGCAGACCCGGGAGCAGCATATCCGGAGGAGCAAGGCCACCTCCAACATCTGCACGAACGAGGCGCTGCTGGCCGTCGCCGTCTCCGTCTACCTGGGGATCGTCGGGGGGAAGGGGTTGAGGGCGATCGCCCGCCTCAACATGAGGAACGCGGCGGCGCTTATGGAGCGGGTCGACGAGCTGGAAGGGTTCGACTCCCCCGTGTTCGAGGGCGCCCATTTCAATGAGTTCGTGGTGAGGACGCCGGTGAGGCCGGCCAAGCTCAACAGGCTTCTCCTGAGGCGCGGCATCATAGGCGGGCTGCCGCTGCAGAGGCACGTCCCAAGGATGGAGGACCACATGCTCCTGACCGCGACGGAGGCCACGAGCGCGCAGGCCATGGACCGCCTCTTGGCCGCGCTGAGGGAGGTGGCGCAATGAGCTACCGCCAGGCGCGCTACGACGAGCCGCTCATCTTCGAGCTGAGGGGGGAGAGCGATTTTGGCCTGGAATGCGATGCCCCCGTACGGCTCCCGGAAGGGATGGAGCGCCAGGGGCTGGACCTTCCCGACCTCCCTGAGAGGGAGGTCGTGCGGCACTACGTGGACCTGTCCCAGATGAGCTTCGGCGTGGACAACGGGATGTACCCCCTGGGCTCGTGCACGATGAAGTACAACCCCAAGTACGCGGACCGCCTCTCCTCCCTCCCCACGGTCGCATCCGTGCACCCCTGCCAGGACGAGGATTCGATCCAGGGGGCGTTGCGGCTGATGCGCGAGCTTGAGAAGGCCCTCTGCGCCATCTCAGGCATGGACGCGGTGACCCTGCAGCCCGCCGCAGGCGCCCATGGGGAGTTCACCGGCATGCTGATCGCCAAGGCATACCATGCCCGAAGGGGACAGCCCCGGACGGAGGTGATCGTCCCCGACTCCGCCCATGGGACGAACCCGGCGAGCGCGGCCATGGCCGGATTCACCGTGATCGAGGTCCCGTCCGGCCCGGACGGGTGCATCGACCTGGAGGCCCTCGGCGCCGCCCTCTCCGAGCGCACCGCGGCGGTGATGGTCACCAACCCCAACACCCTGGGCATCTTCGAGAAGGACATCGTCGAGCTGGCGAGGATGGTGCACGCCGCCGGGGCGCTCCTCTACTATGACGGGGCGAACCTGAACGCCATCATGGGGATGACCTCCCCCGGGGCGATGGACTTCGACATCGTGCACTTCAACCTGCACAAGACGTTCGCCACCCCCCATGGCGGCGGTGGCCCGGGGGCAGGGCCGGTCGGCGTCAAGGAGTTCCTGGAGCCGTTCCTTCCGGTGCCGCGCATCGTCTCCGAGGAGGGGAGGTTCGGCCTGGACTACGACCGGCCGGACAGCATCGGTAAGGTGCGGTCCATGTTCGGCAACTTCGCCGTGCTCGTCCGGGCATACGCGTACATACTGGTCCAGGGCGGTGATGGCCTGAGGGATGTCTCCCAGAGGGCCGTGCTCGCCTCCAACTATCTGAAGAGCAGGGTCGTCCCGCCGTACGAGATGCCCTTCGCCCCCCTGCGCAAGCATGAGTTCGTGGTTTCGGCCAAGAGGCTGGCCAAGGAGAAGGACGTCCACGCCACAGATGTGGCGAAGGCCTTGCTCGACAGGGGGTTCATGTCCCCCACCGTCTACTTCCCCTCCCTGGTCGAGGAGGCCTTGATGATAGAGCCGACGGAGTCGGAGAGCAAGGAGACCCTGGACAGGTACGCCGAGGCGTTACGGGAGATCGCCGACGGCGCCCCCGAGGAGATCAGGGCTGCCCCCCGCTCCACCTCCGTGGCCAGGGTGGACGAGGTCTACGCGGCCAAGGAGCTCACCCTGAGCTGGAGGATATATCGGCAGAGGGGACTTGAATGAGCATGGAAGGCGCCTTCATCGTCCTCGAGGGCATAGACGGCGTGGGGAAGACCACGATCTCGAAGAGGCTCGGGGCATGGCTGGAGGGACGGGGACGGAAGGCCGTCCTCACGGCCGAGCCGACCGAGGGCTGGCTGGGCATGGCGGTCCGGCGCGCCAACCGGGAGGACCTGGACCCGCGCACGGAGGCCCTGCTCTTCACCGCGGACCGCTGCCAGCACACCCTTGCCATCGAACGGCTGCTGGCGGAGGGGAATGTGGTGGTGAGCGATCGCTACTATGGGTCGACGGTGGCCTATCAGGGGGCGGCCCTGGAGAGGGGGATGGGAGAGGGCGCCGTAGAATGGCTCCTGGCCATGAACAGGCCGGTGGTGCGGCGCCCGGACCTCACGGTGCTCCTCACGTGCGATCCCGGGGCGGCCATGCGAAGGGTGGGCGCCCGCGGCGATCGCAGCAAGTTCGAGCGCGAGGGGTACCTCGGCCGGGTACAGGAGATCTACCTCATGCTGGCCGGGGACCTTGGGTGGACCGTCGTCAGCTCCGATGGGCCCCTGGACGAGGTGTTCGAAAGGGTGAGGAGGGCCGTTCAGGCATACGTTTAAGTCCGGCCAGTCGGATTTGGCAGCATGCATCCGTCCGAGGCCATAACAGGCACCGCCTCCGACCTGCTGAAGGGGAGGACGATCGTCCTGGGCATCACAGGTTCCATCGCCGCCGTGGAAAGCTTCGACCTGGCCAGGGACCTGATGCGGCATGGCGCCCGCGTCGTCCCGGTGCTGACGCCGGAGGCGCAGAGGCTGGTGACGCCCTGCTCCCTGGCCTTCGCCACCGGCCAGGAGCCGATAGTGGAGCTGGATGGCCGGGCGCAGCACGTTTCCCTCCTGGGGGACGTTCAGGGCAGGGCGGACCTGCTACTCATCGCGCCGGCCACGGCCAACACCATCTGCAAGATCACCTGCGGCATCGATGACACGCCTGTGACGACGATGGCCTCTGTCGCCCTTGGCTCCGGCGTGCCGATCGTGATCGCCCCCGCGATGCACGGGGCCATGTTCAACAATCCCATGGTGGCCGAGGCCATCGAAAGGCTAAAGAGCGTCGGCGTGGGGTTCGTCGGCCCGCGGATGGAGGGCAGGAAGGCGAAGATCGCCGACCGCGAGGAAACGGTGCATGCGGTCATCCGCCGGCTGTCCCAGGGGCTGATGAAGGGCAGGAGGGTGCTCGTCATCGGCGGCTCCTCCGCGGAGAGCATCGACGACATGCGCATCGTCACGAACAGGGGCACGGGGGAGACGGCCGTCGCCCTGGCCCTCGCCGCCTACCACGAGGGGGCGGACACGGAGCTTTGGATGGGACGATGCACCGTCCCCTTACCGGCGTTCCTCCGCATCAGGAGGTTCGAGGCCGTGGGCGACCTGCTGGAGATGGTCAAGGAGGTCGATCACGACCTCGTTCTCGTGCCCGCGGCCCTCTCCGACTTCACCTTCGACCGGGAGCGAGGGAAGCTGCCCTCGGAGGCCAAGGCGACGGCCCTGCAGCTCAAGAGCGTGCCGAAGGTGCTTCCATCGCTCAAGGAGCGGTGCCCCAAGGTCATCGGGTTCAAGGCCGAGTCCGGCCTGGGGGAGGAAGGGCTGATCGCGGAGGCGCGGGCCTCCCTCAAACGGTACGGGCTGGCGGCGGTGGCGGCCAACGACCTCAAGGACGTCCGGCCCGGGTCCACCCGCATCGTGCTGGTGAAGGCCAGGGGCAGGAAGGTGCTGGAGGGCAGCAAGGCGGACGTGGCCCGCATGCTGATCGCGGAGGCCGCGCGCCTATGAGGGCCAAGGCCTTCTGCCCTGGGCATGTCACCGGTCTCTTCCAGGTCTGCCAGGACGAGGACGTCATGGCCTGCGGCTCGCGCGGGGCGGGGCTGAGCCTCTCCCTGGGGGTGGTGAGCGAGGTGGAGGTGGTCGATGGAACCGGAAATGTGGACATCTGGCTGAACGGCCTGAAGGCCGCCGCCCCGGTGACCGAGCGGGCCGTGCGCACCATCCTGGGGGATCGCCCCTTGGACGTGAGGGTGCGGAACGAGCTGCAGCTTCCGGTCGCGCAGGGGTTCGGCACCAGCGCCGCCGGCTCCATCTCCGCCGCCTGGGCCCTCGCCCATGTCCTGGGCGTTCCGGAGGGCGAGGCGTACACCGCCGCCCATCTGGCGGAGATCGCCAACCGGACGGGGATGGGCGACGTCGCCGGCATAATGCGGGGAGGGATAGAGCTGCGCCGGAGGCCGGGGCTTCCGCCCATTGGAGAGGTCGAGCGGATGAACGGGCACATGGACCTGGTGCTGGTGGTGGTCGGGCAGTCGATCCCCACCGCGGAGATGCTCGGGAGGAAGGAGGTCCTGGAAAGGATCAACGCCGTCGGCGGAAGGGGCGTTGAGCTGCTCATGAGGGAGCCGACGCTGGAGAACCTCTTCCGCCTGTCGAACGAGTTCATGGAGGGGTCGGGCCTGGCGACGCCGGAGGTGCGGCGGGCGGTCTGGGAGGCGAAGAAATGGGGCTGGGCCAGCCAGGCCATGATCGGCAATTCCGTCTTCGCCACCGGGCCGGACCTCGACCTCCTCGCAGGGGCGCTCTCAGCGTACGGCGATGTCTATCGCTGCTCGGTGGATCTCAAAGGGCCCCGGCTGCTATGTTGCTGGATAGCGCTAGGCAAGCGGTGCGGGATATCCCTTCCCTTTCAATGAGCGAGACGGACCGAACGGGACGCCGGTGATCACTCAAAAAGGGTGAAGAGCTGGTCGTCCTGGCCCACGTCGAAGAGGCCGACCCGGGCGCCGCAGTCGAGCCAACCGTGGGCGTAGTTCACGGAGGCGAAGGCGTTCACATAATCGCCATGCTCGGCGAAGTGCTTGGCGTCCGAGAAGTACGTCCGGGCCATCTCCAGGAACGAATCGGCCAGCTTCCGATTGAAGGAACGTTCCGGAGCGGATATGGTCACCTTCTCCAAAGCGCGCTTCGTGATCGATAGGTATCGCTCCAAATGCTCCTGGGAGATGGTGTCCCTCATCTCACAGCCTCTTGGAGGGGATGATCTCCACCGACTC
>JAJFUR010000062.1 GCA_021372335.1 Methanobacteriota archaeon | reverse complement strand
GGTTCCCGATAAGGACGGCCCGCTGATCTCTCGGGACCCTTCATCGGATTTACTGATCTATTTGCTGGTCCCGTTTTGTTATTCCAAGCATAGGTAAGAACCTGGACATCGTTGTCCATTCAGCCAGTTCGATGTTCACGGACATTCATTCGAGGGTCCTGGAAACGCCATCCCGATCCCATCCCCGTTACCTAGAACGGCTTGTCAGGAACATCCCCTCCTTACCTGACCGGTTTCAGCCCAGCAGGATCGAACTGGACAAAACCTTAGTGCAGTCTGCTGGGAAGATGGGCTGGGAGCGAGGGGTGGGAATATGAGGATCGTCCCATCCCACCGCTGACCGTTGTTCTTGGAGGCCATTCCGCTGCGTCCTATCCGCTCCCGAAGAGCATTGTTGCGATAGTTGTTTATGGGCCCATGGTCCTATTCAATAGGAGGACTGATGAACCGCCAGATCGAACGTAAAAAGGTGAAGGACGTGATGACCACCGGAGTGATCACCGTATCCCCCGAGACCGACATCCGCACCCTCAAGGAGATGTTCGAACGATACGATTTCAACAGCTTTCCGGTCGTGAAGGACGGCAAGGTCGTAGGGATCGTCTCCAAGCTGGACCTGTTGAAAGCCTTCACCGCGGGATTGAATGTGAGCCTTGGTCGCATGTTGAAGCTCTATAGCAAAAGCGCTTCGGATATCATGCACACCGCTATCATCTCCGTCGGGCCAGAGGATGACGTCTCCACGGCCGCCGATTATATGGTGGAATATCAGATACGCAGCATGCCGGTCATCGAAAAGGGAAAGCTGAAGGGAATGATCTCCCGGGAGGACATCATCCGCTGTCTGCGGATCGAGTGAGCTTGGGCTTCTTCCATCTGCGGTAGAGGAGGTAGGCCACGAGCACCGCGCCCGCCGCCCCCAGCACGATATAGTCGAGGCCGTCGGTGCTCTCCCAGAACCTGATCCATTCGTCCCCAAGGGTATACCCGGCGGTGACCAGGACCGTGTTCCATACCAATGCGCCGAGGAAGGTGAAGCCTGCGAATTTCGTGCGGTCCATCTTCGCCAGCCCTGCTGGGAAGGAGATGATCGAGCGGATGCCTGGAAGGGAATGCCCGATGAATATGCCCCAGACCCCCCAGCGCTCGAACCAGCGCTCAGCTGCCCCCATCTTCTCTTGGTCGAGGCCGAAGAGGAGCCCGTAGCGGTCGATGAGCGGTCTGC
This sequence comes from Methanobacteriota archaeon, assembly GCA_021372335.1. Taxonomy (GTDB): domain Archaea; phylum Thermoplasmatota; class Thermoplasmata; order Methanomassiliicoccales; family UBA472; genus UBA472. The sequence goes on along the minus strand of JAJFUR010000062.1, from coordinate 27,039 downwards.
CTAGTTTGAGGGCGAGCATATACGCGATAAAGGAGCCGACCATGGCCCCGATGCTTCCGATAAGGATGACAAGGAAGAACATCAGCTCCCCGGTATAGGCGACATACCCGGCGAACGGCATGATCAATTCGCTTGGGATGGGGGTGAATATCCCCTCTATCATCATCGCCAGGAATACTCCTGCGTATCCTGTTGTGCCAATGAGGTCGATGATGAACTGATTGATCGTGTCGATTATCATGCGCCCACCAAGCGTCGAACGAGTGAGTTAATGCTCCCTTATATAAAAAAGGAACAGGACCTAGATTGAAGATGGGTCTAGACAGAAGGGCGATTCGATTTGTATCATACCAATGCCTATAAGTCCGCGCGAGGAAATTATAATTCATGAGTGAAACAGCTATGAGGACCTCCATAGGGCACTCGTTGGTGGTGAGGGCCCTCACCAAGACCGCTGGTCTCAGCGGCCCGATGGCGGATGAGGTCGCCCTCCGCGTATTGAATTATTTCGGCTACTTGGACGAGATGATCGATAATGCATTGGACCATGATGACCGCCGCCTCTTCTATTTCCTGCAGGACATGAAGATCCTAAGCACACGATGGGAGGAGACCCAGCTGGTCTCTGGGCGTAACTGGAGGATATTCTACTGGTCCCTGAACTGGGATGGTATCCAGAGAATGCTGGAGGACAAGCCGGAGAGGGATGGTCCGAAGGACCTATACGAGAGCCTTCCCGACTCCGTATGGAGCAGGGGAGGGGAGCAGGAAGGGATGGCCTGAAAGGGAAATGATTAACCCCGACCAGCCGGATGCCCCCTCATGAAGTTCTGCTACTGCCCGGATTGCAAGGACCTTGGACCGACAGCATGGTATCGGCGCAAGGAGTGCAAGCTGTGCGGTAAGGACTGCCAGATAATCACGGTCCCCATCTCCGCCTATGGGGTGACCATGTACGCGCTGAGCGCGATCGGAGCGGCCCTGGTGGTCTGCGAGGTCTTCGCTATCGACCTGGGGCTTGGGACCTGGCGCCTGTACCTGATGTTTGGCAGCCTGATCCTGGCCATGGTGTTTTCGGGGCTTGAGACGGGACGGGCCATCGAAGTGGCCAAGGAAAGGGTCGGGAGGACGCTCTAACCTCCGAGCAGTAGCGTGCATATCACCTTCCCATCGCCCAGCTCCCTGCGGTCGGCATGCACGTCCCCAACCTCGCCTTGGACATCTGCGCCGAACACGTACGTTCGGCCATCGACCTCGAGTTCCCACCAGGCGCGCTCATCCATGGCGGTCAGCTCCAGGAGCGTGCCGGCGACGGCCCTATTGATCAAGGCTATGGGGCCATCCGCAAGCGGCCCCTCACTCATGGAAAGAGCGACCAGATATTCGGCCAGGGAGAGGGCGGAAAGGGCGCTCCCTCCTTCGATGGGCATCTCCCCGGCCAACATCACGGAGTGGTAGGAGCGCAGCACCTCGCCCCTATCGTCCTCGACGCCGCTCGTAGGGACATCCAGCACCATGACGGTAAGCAGGGACATCGCCAGTAGGAAGAGGAACGCGTCGAGGAGCACCGCCATCCCCCGGCGGTCCTTCCTTAGGCCCATGCACTGACCTCCATCACCGCAGGGGTGGCCCTTCCCTCGACCAAAAGGAGGAAAGGCCTCTGGATGGATAGGACATCGGCCTCGGCAGGAGGAAACCCTCCTAGCTCCAGCAACGGCGTCTGGTTCCCCGCCAGCCTGTAAACGAGATGAATCCCTGAGACCGTTTCCGAAGGCTCGAAGGAGACGTATGCGGCGCGCAAGCGGTCCAGTTCCATCGCCTCCACTGGGGCGAACAGTCCGTTCCTTTCGAGCACCGCAAGAATTTCATCCTCCTCAGGGCCCCCATTCTCCGGAACTGCATCCACCGATAGGACGACCAGGAACACGGAGGAGGCGGTGATGACGACCATCACCGCCAGTATAGACTCCAGGAAGCCACCCACGCCCTTCTGGTCCATGCGATCCCTCTCCTTGTTCGGGAGCATCATGCCCCTAGGAGGGTGAAGCAAGGTCCCATTACCCGCAGGCTACCTCATAGAACGCCCTTCCGGTAGTGTCCGAGGCTGCACCGTCCACACTTCCGGCGAAGCCCCTCCATTGCCATCATGTCCGTCTCCCTGAAGGCCTTAGCGACAAACGCCGCCAGGTCCGGATGGCGCCTTCGGACGTCGATGCCTAGTGAGTCCACTCCCATCGCCCTCAGCTCGGGGACCTTGTCCAGAAGGAGCAGATCGGCGCTGTGCAGGATATGGACGAAGCCTTCCTTGTCACGGTATACGGGATAACGCACCCCCCGCTCATCGATAAGGGTCCCCTCGGGCAGGGTCGGGTCCCGGCTGAGCATAAGCTCCAGCCGTCCGAAGGCCATGACCTCGCACCTTTGATCTGTATGGGAAAGAACCTCGAACATCTCTTCGCGCGTGAGCTCAGGGGACAATGTCCACTGCCACATCCTCGGGAGCGTGTGGCTGTTGAACACGTTCATGTGATAGGAGCCATAGACCCTGCGGTCCTTATGGAGCTCGTACTGATCGATCGTGTGTACCATGACCGCGGTGCTCTCCACCCTTGCCTCATCGAGGGAGAGGCGGGGGAGCATCTGGACCAATTCCTTTCCCTCCCCTTCGCAGAGCCGCGTTGCCTCCGCCATCTGCTTTGTACCATCGAAGTATATCCGGTCCGCATAGGGCAGCACGGCCTTGAGGACGGCTACGCTGGACACGTAGAAGGAAAGCTCGCTTTCCCGTTCCCCTCGGCGCATACGCCTGGTCGGCAGCTCCACCGCCCTCCTGACGGCCTCCCCCTCCTGGAATTTGATCTTCGAGACGGCGGCCTCGATGGCCGGAAGCTCCCTGTCCTTGGTCTTGTAGACGGCGTACACTCCATCGGCAAGGGGGAAGGGCGGGACCGCCTGAACCACATCGACTTGGAGATCGGAGGGCTTGAGGTCGAACCCTCCAACCTTCACATCCCCGCGATAGAGGCTGATGCCGTCCGAGGGGCAGAGGGTATGGCGAGGCATCTCCAGCCTGCCATCCTTCACGGAGGCGGTTCCTAGCGGTCTCCCCCTGGATTCGGGGTAGGAGGGCTGTATTAACTCCTTGTCCTTGAGGTATCCTCCGGAGAAGCCTCGATTGAAGACTACCTCCAGCAACTCCCTCTCGCGCTCCGTGATGAGAGGGGATGTGCCTTCCCTCGCCCTCTCGATCGCCCTCCTGTACATCATGGATGTGAGGTACACGTACTGGGGCGAACGCATCCTTCCTTCGATCTTCAAGGCCTTCACCCCGGAGCGCATCAGCGCAGGGATGGCATCTATGGCGAACATGTCCGCCGTGCTGAGCAGGTAGCCCTCCCTATTCCCGAGCGAATACCTCTTCCGGCAGGGCTGGGCGCACATCCCCCTGTTCCCGGAGCGTCCCCCGTGGAAGCTGGAGAAAAGGCATTGCCCGGAGAAGCAGTAGCATTGCGCTCCATGAATGAAGACCTCCACCCCCACCTCGGCCCCCTCGGCGATGCGCTGGACCTGCTCCAGCCCCAGCTCCCTGGCGAGGATCACCCTCTCCGCCCCCTGTTCCTGGGCCCAAGCGGCGCCTGCTAGGCTATGGATGCCCATCTGCGTGGAGGCGTGCACCGGGATGGAGAACCGATCCTTGATCAGCGGGAGCAGGCCGCGGTCCTGGACTATCACCGCGTCTGCCCCCAGGGTATCCAGCATCCCCACGAAGGCCAGTGCGTCTGCCATCTCCGCTTCTTTGATGAGCGTGTTCACGGTCACATAGACGCGCATGTCATGGGCATGCGCGAGCTCGATCGCGCCTGCCAGCTGCCTGTCGCTGAAGTTACCGGCGAAATGTCGGGCACCGAAGCTCTTTCCCCCCAGATAGACCGCATCGGCCCCTCCGGCAACGGCCGCCCTCAACGCCTCCTCCGTTCCAGCGGGGGCTAGAAGCTCCATGTTCGGGGAATCATTCCTTCGGATATTAATTTCCCTGACGACGTAATGTACGGTTAGCCGTTACATGGAACGCTCCCATCTCCCCTGTTCCCTCGGGAAGAAAATGGCGAAGGTGGTCATGATGCCGAAGGGCGCGGGCGTCCCCATTACGCCTTCAGTGGGGAGGGGCGGCTGTCGTTTCCAGGTGCAGGGTAGGGACGTTGTCTTCGATTGCAACGGTTGTCCATTGGCGGCCGACGTTCCATCGGAGGGGTGCCTTCCCAGTATACGGGCGGCCCTTGAGGCCCATCAGGAAACGATGGGGATCGTATTCAGGGGACCCGAGGACGTCTGGGTAAGGAGTGATGGTCTGGAGCCACTGCGCTCCCTGATGGCGGCAGAGAAGGCGCGGGAAGGGTTGCGGAAGGCCCTCCGTTCCCTTCCCTGTCCGCGGCCGATTTCAGCGGAGAGGATCGAACGCTTTCTGGAGAAGGCCGTCGCCGGGACCTCCGACCAGTTCTGCCAGGGGCGGGGGGAGGAATGCCTCACCTGCATCGAGAGACAGCAGGAGGCGATCGGTTCGATGCGCTCCATGAGCGGAAAGGCGAGGAAGGCGTTGGCTGCCGACCGTTTCCGGATCACCGAGGTCCGCGGGGGAGGACGATGAGCCCTTCCCGTCCACTCACCCTTCCAGATGCGCTTCCTGCGCTTCGCCGGGCACGCTTGGTGAAGCCCCCCATCTCCGGGTATTGGATAGAACGGGAGCGACCAGTGGGATGGAAGGTCCTGGAACGGACCGAGGTGCTCGGGGGGGCGATCGAACTCATCGCGGACCCCACCGGGCTTCGTCATCGGTATCAGCTGCTGCCATGGGAGCATTCCATCGATCGGAGCACTGGCGCCCTGCTCGCCAAGGCGGTGGCCAAGGTCAGGTCGGAGCCTCCATCGTCCATGAGCGAGACGGAGGCCGAGCTCAGGGCGCATGTCCTTTCGGTCTTGCGCTCGATGGCCTTTCCCATGGCCATTGAGGATGAGTTCACGGACGCGGTGATGAGGAACACCCTGGGACTTGGGGTGCTTGACGTCATCCTGCGCGACCCCCGGGTGGAGGACGTGTTCGTGGACGCCCCGTGCCAACAGACACGGGTATACCTGACCCTCAATCAATCCGGGCCAGGCCATGTGTTCGGACGGTGTGAGACCAACGTCATCGTCTCGGAGGGGGAGATGGGCGCGCTCGTCGGCCGACTGAAGTACCGGTCGGGGCGCCCCTTCTCCCGCTCCACCCCGGTGCTTGAGACGGACCTTGGGGATTCCCGGGTGAGGGCGACCGCCCTCTGCCCTCCCCTGAGCCCGGACGGCCTGGCCCTGGCACTGCGCCGGAGGTCCGACCTTCCCTGGACCCTGCTGCGGCTGGCCGAGCATGGGGCCATGGACGAGGTGGCCGCTGGCCTGCTCTCCTTCCTGATCGATGGAAGGGCATCGATCCTGGTCTGCGGGGCCCGGGGCTCCGGCAAATCATCCCTCCTATCCGCCCTGCTCTTTGAATTCCCATTGGACCAGAGGGTCCTTGTCATCGAGGACACCCGGGAGGTGCCGGTAGGCGCCCTGCAGGCCTTGGGGTTCAAGGTGCAGTCCATGCTGGTCGGCCCTGCCCAGGGAAAGGACGGGGCAGGGTCGGCCGAGGAGGCGTTGCGGGTCTCCCTGCGCCTCGGCGAGTCGGCGATCGTGATGGGCGAGGTGCGGGGCAAGGAGGCGATCACCTTGTACGAAGGGATGCGCACGGGCAAGGCGGGGTCCTCGGTGCTAGGAACGATCCATGGGGATGGCGCCAGGGAGGTCCATGACCGGGTCGTGAACGAACTCGGGATCCCCGAGGCCTCCTTCGCCTCCACGGACGTCATCGTGACCATGGGGCTAATAAGGCCTGGAGGGGGGCTTGGACAAGTGAGGAGGGTAACGGAGGTGGCGGAGGTCGTACGCACGCCCGACGGGCTCCAATTCCTGTCCATGCTCAGCTACGATGGGCGTTATCATCTCAGCGAGCGCTTCATGCCCCTCATCGCCCGCATAGCCTCCGGGTGGGGGATGGGCTACGAGGAGGGCTTGGCGAACCTCAACAGAAGGATCGAGCTGCGGAGGGTGTTGCTGGACATGGGACGGGAGGACCCTTCATACCTTTCACCGGCCAGCATCCTTGCGGCGAACGAGTACCTCTGGCAGGGGAACGGGGGCTCTGCGGCCGATTTCATCTCATATATGGGGGAGAGGTGATGGCGCTGTCTTTCAGGCTCCCCCCGCTCATGCGGGAGGTCCCCCCGTCGATGCGGAGGACGTTCGCCCTCAAGCTGGAGCCCGGGATGGCCGAGTCCATGGTCCGGCGGGGGGAATCCCCGGGGGATATAGAGCTCGCCGCATTTAACGCATTCCTATGGACGGCGCTGCTCGCCCTCCCGCTCGCCCTCTCCTCCCTCTTTCTGCTCCCCTATCCATACACCATGCTCTTCATCGGCCTTTTCATCGCTCCCCTGCTCCTTCCAATGCTGGTCCTTGCGGGTCCTTCAAAGAGGTTCGCGGCCGAGCAGCGCTCATACCTCATCGATACGCCGGTGGTGATCGGGGCCATGGGGATGAGCATGAACCGCTCAGCGTCCCTGGAGAGGGCTGTAGAGATGGGCTCCCGCTCAGGGAACGGAGCGCTTCAATCCTCCTTGGCATCCGTGGCGTGGAAGGCCCTTACTGGAGAGGTGCAAGACCTGCGCAGGGGGCTTTCGGCATGGACCACGGGCCTAGGCGCCTGCAATGAGGGGCTGCGGAGGTCGTTGCAACTGGTCATGGCCGCCGAGGAGGAGGGCGGGGAGGAAGGACGGCACCGTCTGTTGGACCGGGCGAACTCCCTTGCCTTGGAATGGACGAGGGAGGTCTGCGAACGGTACGTAGGCTCCCTTTCCTTCCCGGTCATGCTCGTGTTCTCGTTCGGAGTGCTGGCCCCTGTCATGCTCTTCTCCCTTGTTCCGCTCATGGGGATGGAGGCGGGGACAGCGAGCTTCGCCCTGGACCTCCGTTCCCTCGCCCTCCTCCTGCTTGTGCTGGTGCCAGCGTTCACCCTGGGCTACATCCGCTCAATGGCCGGTCGGAACCCGTTGCGCACCGAGGCCAAGGCGCCGGTGCACCGGGGGCCATGGATGTTCCTGGCGTTCCTATCGGCCCCGGCGGCGGCCTTGGGGATGCTCCTCACCGGCTCCTTGCCCCTGGCGGCCATTGCCGCGCTTGCCATCCTGCTCGCCGCCCTCATCGCCTCCGGCGGTCGGGCGAAGAAGACCGACCGGGACCGGGAAGCGTCCTTCGTGGACGGGCTGTACCGATTAGGCAACGCGATGCTCGGGGGCCAGGACCTCGATGCGGCCTTCGAGGAGGTGGCCCGCACCGAGCAAGGCGCCTTCCGGAGCTGGGCGCTACGGATGGTCCATTCGCTCCGCACCGATCGCGTCTCCCTTGCTCGCGCGGTCCGGGACGACCCTGAGCTCCGGGAATGGAGCCCGGTGCTGTACCAGAACTACGTGGCGGTCATGGAATGTGCGGAAGAGGACCACCGGGGCGCTGGCAAGCTAGCGGTGAATCTGGCCCAGTCCCTCGGGGACCTGACGAGGACGAAACAGAAGGTGCGGGAGAACCTCCGGCCCGTGGTGGACATGATGAGCGCGACGAGCGTGGTGTTCGCCCCGGCGATAATCGGTCTGACCAGCGGGATAATGGGTCTCATAGGGGGCGATACCTCCGGGATCATGGCCTTGGCGGCCGTGTACGTCGTGGAACTGGCCCTCATGGTGAACTACTTCCTTGTCAGCTTGGACGAAGGACGGGGCGACCGTGGCGGATACCGCAGCTACGGTACCCGCGGGGCCCTGGCCCTGGGGGCCTTCCTCATAGCTTCACTATGCGGTCAGACGCTTCTATTCCGCCTTCTCTGATGATCAGGAGTTCAAGGTCGGAGAGTTCGTACAGCTCCAATGCAAGCCTTTCCCCCGCCTCATAGGTGCTGACCATGGCGATCCGCCTTTGCACCGTTTCCAGGGGGGACATCTCCAAGGAGCGGATCCCGTCATAGAACCGTACCATCGGCCGCCCGCCCTCCTTGACGTTAAGGTTCCCTTTGCCCAAGGTGCACTGCGAGGAGAACTGCACCCCGTCGATCAGGCATGAGACGGGGGGCTCGCTGCCCGTGAACAGGGTCGCGTAGAACTTTCCTGGAAAATATTTTCTGGCCACCAGTCCCATCCGGTATCCCAGAAGGACGTAGGGACCGAGATGTCCATGAAAGTCGGCAAGCCTTCGAAGGGGCTCGGGAAGCTCGGGCATGAGGGAATGGAGGGGTTCGCCCAATATAAATCCACGCCCCCATCAATCGATTTATAGTCAAAGCGCGGTAGGCGCCTCCAATGAGGATAGTGGCCGCCAAGCGCTTCATGCTGCTCATCGAAGCCGTCCTCCTGACGATCCTGATGGCCGTGGTGCTTGCCCCTCTGACCCTACCGGAGGGGAGCGCCACCGACCTAGACGGTCATATCGGGCGGGTTGACAACTGGGAAAGGATAGTGGAACTCCCCGGTCCGCAGAGGGCAGTCTATCTCTTGGGGGACGTGAACTGCCACCAGCAGGCTGCGCGCTCCTATGAACTCAATGGGAACCAGATGCCCTTCTGCGCCAGGGACATCGGGCTTTTGGCAGGTGCGACGATGGGACTGGCAGCGTTCATCCTTCTCGGGCGAAGGCCTTCGTGGCCATGGCTCTTGCCCTTCCTGGTGCCCTTGGCCATGGACGGGGTCCTTCAGGCAATGACGTCGTACGAGTCGACCAACGCCGTCCGTACAGCCACCGGGGCGATCGCCGGCCTTGCCGTGGGATATGCGATAGGGGCCCTGGTACAGGGCTATTTCACCGTTCCCGGGCACGCACGTGGGGAGCGGGACGATGGCCATCGATGAGCCGTCGGCCGCTGCGTTCTTGGAAAACACTTATATATAATAGTGTTGATTGAGGCTCCAGTCGTTCCATCTAATTCGTTTTTACGAGGTTTTGGAGGACTCGATTCATATGGACAACATGAAGACTGGTACTACCACTATAGGGATAGTCAATGCTGACGGAGTGGTCCTGGCGTCCGAGAACAGGGCCACCATGGGCAACTTCATCGCCCACAAGGAAACCCAGAAGGTCTTCAAGATCGACGACAACCTAGGCCTGACCACCGCTGGCCTGGTTGGGGACGCCCAGATCCTGGCCCGTTATCTGCGGGCCGAGGTGGAGCTCTACAAGCTCAAGCGGGCCTCGCCGATGACGGTCAGGTCCGCTGCTACCCTGACAGCCAACATCCTGCGGAGGGGAGGAGGTGCCTACGGCTATTACTATGTCGGCCTCATCGTGGGCGGGTACGACAAGGAAGGCGGGCATATCTTCTCCCTGGACGCGGCCGGCGGTTCCATACCCGATCATTACATAAGCGTCGGCTCCGGCTCGCCCTATGCCTACGGGGTCCTGGAGGATCACTATAAAAAGGATATCGCCTTGGATGACGCCATCAATCTGGCGATCCGTGCGTTGAACGCGGCGATGAAGAGGGACTCTGCGAGCGGGGACGGCATGGACATAGCGACCATCACGAAGGACGGGTACGTCGAGGTGTCCAAGGAAGAGATCCTGAAACGGGCATCGCGCATGGGGATAAGCGTCCCCAGGCCCAACTGAAACGCCTTACCAACCATCTTTCCTGTTATATTTCCCGTAAAGTGAACGCCATGAGCGCAGAAAGGATCCTCGAGGAGGCCCGAGAACAGGTACGGAAGATCGTACCGTCCCATATCGACATATCTTCCATTGATTTCGAGGGCCCGGTCGTAGTCATATACACGAAGGACATGGAGGCCTTCGCCTCCGGGAACGACATGATCCGCCAGCTCGCCCAAGGATTGAGACGGAGGGTGGCGATCCGGCCAGACCCCTCCACCTTGGCCAATTCCGCTGATGTCGAGAAGCGGCTCAGGGAGATCATCCCGGAGGAGGCGCAGATAACCAACATCTCGTTCGAGGACGACACCGGCGAGGTGACGATAGAGGCCATAGCCCCCGGGCTGGTGATAGGGAAGCAGGGGGCAGTGCTCAACGAGATCAAGAAGGAGATCGGCTGGGCGCCGAAGGTCATCAGGGCCCCGCCCATTCCATCGAAGACGGTGTATGAGACCCGCGCCTACCTCAGGGAGGTGCAGGCCGAGCGCAAGGAGTTCCTCCGCAAGGTCGGAAGGCGACTGGCGCAGACCAAGGGCGAAGGGGAGAACTGGATCCGCATGACCTGTTTAGGCGGTTATCGGGAGGTGGGGCGGTCCGCCACGCTGCTCTCGACGAGGGAGAGCAAGGTCCTGATCGACTGCGGGATGTGGCCCTCCAAGGCAGACCCGCAGCCAAAGCCCTACTTCAACGCCCCCGAGTTCCTCCCGTTCGAGCAGCTGGACGCGGTGGTCATCACCCATGCCCATATGGACCACTGCGGCCTGTTGCCCGTGCTGTTCAAGTACGGGTACGAGGGGCCTGTCTATTGCACCCCGCCCACCAGGGAGCTGATGTCCCTCGGCCTCCTGGACTCCATCAAGGTGTCCTATGGGGAGGCGAACAAGGCGGAGTACGAGGCGAAGCACGTCCGGGAGGTGGTGAAGCACTGCATCACCCTGAAGTACGGGGAGACCACAGACATCGCCCCGGACATACGACTAACGATGCAGAACGCGGGGCACATCCTAGGGTCGGCCGTCTGCCACTTCCACGTCGGGGACGGGATGTACAACGTCGCCTTCACTGGCGACATGAAGTATGAGCGGAGCTGGCTGTTCAACGCCGCCACCAACAAGTTCCCGCGCCTGGAAACGCTTGTCATCGAGTCGACCTACGGGGGGCCGAACGACATCCAGCCCAGCAGGGTGGACGCCGCGACACAGCTGCGCGGGATCATCGAGCGCGCCATCATGGAGCGCAAGGGGAAGATCGTCATCCCGGTGTTCGCCGTCGGGCGCTCACAGGAGGTCATGCTGGTGATAGAGGAGCTTGCCCGGACCGGCAAGGTGGACAAGGTGCCCGTCTACCTTGACGGCAGCATCTGGGAGGCGACAGCCATCCATACCGCCTATCCGGAGTACCTGAACAGCCAATTGCGCACCCAGATCTTCCAGATGGGGCAGAACCCCTTCCTGAGCGATATGTTCAAGAGGGTGGACTCGCAGGAGATGCGGGACAAGATCCTGCATGATATCGAGCCGTGCATCGTCCTGGCGACGAGCGGCATGATGAACGGCGGCCCGGTCATGGAGTACGTCAAGGCCTGGGCCAGCGACCCCCAGGTCACCCTGGTGTTCGTCGGGTATCAGGCCGAGGGCACCATCGGCCGCAAGATCCAGAGGGGGGTGAAGGAGCTCACCCTGTCCGAAAAGGGCAAACCGATAACCGTCGACTTCCGCATGAATGTGGAGACGGTGGACGGGTTCTCGGGGCACTCGGACCGCAGGCAGCTGATCAATTACGTGGCGAGCCTCGACCCCAAGCCGGAGCGCATCGTCGTCGGACACGGAGATGAGCACAAGTGCCTGGAGCTGGCATCAGCCCTGTACCGCAAGTTCAATGTGGAGACCCGCGCCCCGATGAACCTGGAGACCATTCGCTTCAAGTGAGGCCTCCGTTCGCCCCTTTTCTACTGTGATGTAGGGGAAGAGGACCAAAAGGGAAGAAGGGAGACGGTCCCGATCCCTTAGAAGCCGTAGATCCTGGACATCTTCCCTTCCAGGTACCCGAGGAAAGGCGCTACATCCATCTCCTTGCCTGTGACCACCTTGACCAGTTCCGCCGGGTCATACAGGTCTCCCTTGGAGTGCACGTTCGCACGCAGCCACCTCAGCACGGGAGAGAAGTCGCCCTTTCGGACGCTCTCGCGCCATTCAGGCACATCATCTTCCATTTTTTCGAGGAACATGCCGGAATAGATGTTGCCCAGGGCGTAGGAGGGGAAGTAGCCGAAGCTTCCTCCGGACCAGTGGGTGTCCTGCAGCACCCCTTCGGCGTCGTCCTCGACCTTCACGCCTAGGTAGTCGGAATATTTCTGGTCCCAAAGTCGGGGCAGCTCGTCCACAGTGACCTTGCCGGCAAAGATGTCCCTTTCGATCTCGAACCGGATTATAATGTGGAGCGCGTACGTGACCTCGTCGGCCTCGATCCGGACCTTGGAGGGCACTACCGCGTTGACGGCCGCGATGATATCCTTGCCCTTCAACCCCTTGAACGCGTTTGGGGATATTTTGCGGAAGCGGGGCAGGGCGTAGCTCAGGAACTCCGGGCTTCGGCCCACGATGTTCTCCACGAAGCGGGACTGGGACTCGTGGACGCCGTACGAGCAGGGCGTCCCCACTGGCTGGTACATCCATTCCCTTGGGATGCCCTGATCGTACAGGGCATGGCCGCCTTCGTGCAGCACGCTGAAGAGCGAGGAGAAGAACCGGTTCTCGTAGTAGTGCGTGGTGATGCGGACGTCATCGAAGCTGCCAGTGGTGAATGGATGTTCCGTCTCGTCTAGGCGCCCGCCTGCCTCTGGGCTCGTTGTATCAAACCCTATGAAGGCCATCGCCTCGGAGGAGATCCTACGCTGGGCGGAGATCGGTACCCTGCGGGCTAGCACCGACATGTCGGGCTCGGTCCCCGAGGACCGTACTTTGTCTATGAGCCTGATGAGCCCGTCGCGCAGCCCCTTGAATACCTCGGCGATGCGCTCGGAGGTCATTCCAGGCTCGAACAGGTCCAGGAGGGCGTCGTACTGGGTCCTGGTCCCCTTGACCTCCTGGAGGATGTCCGCGGCCTGCATCCTGAGGTCGATCATCTTGGCCAGGTCATCCCGGAACAACCCGAAGTCCTTGGCCGCCTTGGCCCTCTTCCAAGAGCCGTTGCAGATGGTCTGGTGCTTGGCGGTCTCGGCGACAAGGGCGTCGGGAAGGCGAACGCTCTCGTCGTAGCTCCTGCGCATCAGGTGGACGTTCCTCCTCTGCACCGCGTCGAACGAAGCAATGTCCCCTTCGCATGCCTCGAGCATGCGGGCGACCTCCGGATCAGTTATCTTCTTATGAGCCAGTAGTTCCAGGGCGGACAGCTGCTCGGCCCGCATGCCTCGGCCCTTCGGGGGCATCTTGGTCTCCATGTCCCACTGTAGAATGCTGATCGCCGAGCCCAGGACGAATATCTCCTTGGAACGCCCCATCAGGCGGGCGTATGGACCATGATCATCAACGGCCATGTGAATCGAGGAAAGGGTAAGGGGATGAATGAAATAACCTTTGTTATTTGATCGCGTGTCGATCGAATTGGCGACCTAGGTGTGTTCAAATCTTTGAATCGGGGGATCCGCATATGGTCCTTTACAACAATATTATAATTAATAATTAGATGTTTATTTTAATCGAATCCCATTTTTTTGTTTATATTAATATATAATAGATCATCCGCATAAGAAGTGCCATTTTTAAAGTTGTTTTTAGCTCAATTCCGATCCAATAGGTGCGTTCCTTGGGCCAAGGGATTTCAATAATTATTTTAACCATTCATATTATTTATTCTTTTTATGAGAACGAATTTTGTTTTTCATAGTAATATAAATAAATTTTTGAATGGTGTATATCATTGAAATTTATAGTATTTATATTTTTGTATTTCTTCACCTCTTTTGATCGCATATGAGGTTTTGTTTAAGACCTGCATAATTTCAACGATCCGTTCCTATTATTATATAATTTAATGTACAATATATTTATTATCAATAAAAATTATTCTAGATATTTGTTTATGAATTAAGTATATTATTATTCATTTGTATGTTAAAATGCTAAATTTATAGCCAATTAAAAAACAACAAAACTCAATATAATATATTATATAATTATTAATTTATATATTTTAAATTTAGATATATTTTGATAAGTAATAAAATTTAAAAAATATGACCAGCAGTAAAATATACTATAATCTATTATATATATAAATATAATATTATATTAAAAAACGCAATTTGTATATTGTGATTTTTATATATAATATCCTTAACAAAATATTTAAATAGCCTACTAAGGAGATAGGAAATCAGGGGAAGGAAAATGCGGCTTAGTGGAAAGGCATGCGAACCGAGGGACCGCCGAGGACGATCGGTCCGCGACCATGAGGCCTCTAAAGCCAACCGAGCCGGATTGAACCTCCGGACCCTCCGCCACATCCGCCACATATAATAAGGGAAAATAAGGGGAATTGGAAATGGTAATGGATTTCACGGTGTCACAGTTACAGCGGCTCAAGGAGCTGGGAGTAGACGGGTGCTACGACCGATTTGATTCAGCCGAGGACCGGAACACCAGCTTTGAGGAGATGGTGAGGCAGGCCGCAAGGACGCACAGGAAGAGCCTCAGGGACCGATGCAGGCAAGGACAGAGGCATTCGGTCAAGGACGCGGAGATCAAGATGGTTGATAACCTTGTACATCATGGTTTCGTCGAATGCCTCACCCCCATAATAATAAAAAAGGAGGGTGTGTACCGCATGGGCATAACTGAGGAGCACCCTCTGTGGAAGCAGATCTTTTGGTTGAATGCCAATGAATGCCTCAGGCCCATGCTCGCCCCTAACTTGTATTGTATAATGCGCTACCTCGAGAAGCAGATCGCCACCCCCATCCGATTGTTCGAGGTGGGTCCATGCTTCAGGAAGGAATCGCAGGGGTGCATGCACCTAGAGGAGTTCACAATGATCAATGCGGTCGAGATCGATCCGGGCTGCGACCGTCAAGAGCGTATCTCGGAGCTAGTGCGCCTAATGATGGAGCCTTTCGATGTCGAATATAGCCTTACGACGGAATCATCGGACGTGTACGGGGAGACCATCGATGTCCTTGTAAACGGAACGGAGGTGGCCTCCGCCTCCTATGGCCCCCACAAATTGGACAGGGACAATGGGGTCGTGATGCCGTGGACGGGGGTGGGCATGGGGTTGGAGAGGCTGGTCCAGCAGATCAATGGCGAGAGCAACATTAAGCGAGTGGGCAGAAGCCTGGTCTACCTTGATGGGGTGAGGTTAGACATATGAACCCGTTAACATTGTCGGAGGACCGTTGGTCGACCCCCCCTTTTGAACTTGACGATATCCTCGATCGGGCATTGGCCGGGGAAGGGCCAAACCTGAGGGAGACGGCCTTCCTGCTTGGACTTACCCAACGGCAGGACCTGGATAGGCTGTACGATACGGCCAGTAAGGTTCGGGAAATCCATTTCTCGAATGAGATATTCCTCTATGGTTTTGTCTACTTCAGTACCTATTGCAAGAACAGATGCGCCTTCTGCTACTACAATTGCAAGAACAGCGTGAGCCCGCGCTATCGCAAATCGCCGGAGGAAGTGCTCGCCATCTCAACTATGCTCGAAAGGAGCGGGGTCCATCTCATAGACCTTACCATGGGGGAGGACCCCTACTATCACGGACCCGTCGGATGGCAAAGGCTGGTAGATCTGGCCAGCAAGGTCCATGATACCGTTGGATTGCCGCTGATGATCTCACCCGGGGTGTTGCCGGACCGCGTCCTGTTCGACCTGACCAAGGCGGGAGTGGATTGGTACGCGTGCTACCAGGAGACCTACAACAGGCAGTTGTTCCGAAGCCTGCGGGTGGGGCAGGACTTCGATGTAAGGCTGGACCAGCGCCTCTCGGCCGCTAGGCTGGGCATGCTCGTTGAGGACGGGATGCTGTTGAACGTGGGCGAATCCATAGGGGACCGGGCCTACGCCATCCATCAGATGAAGGCCTATAACATGCACCAGGTCCGGGCAATGACTTTCGTTCCTCAGGTCGGCACCCCGCTGTTTAGGGAGGATAGGCCCACCATAGAGGATGAGCTGAAGATGATCTCCGTGATGCGCTTGGTATGCCAGGACAGACTGATACCGGCGAGCCTGGACGTCGAGGGGACGGATGGTTTGAAGGCCCGGATCGCGGCCGGAGCCAATGTCGTCACCTCGATCATCCCTCCGGAGGGGGGATTGGCGGGGGTTGCCCAGCATGACCTGGATATAGGGAACGGCAGGAGGACCGTCCCTGCGGTGACCAGGATCTTGGAGACGATGGACATGGAGGTCGCATCCATCTCGCATTACAAGGATTACATCCAGAAGTGGAGGGAGGGCAGGGCCGTGGGCTAGCTCACGGGGTTGAGGGAAGGGACCGATGGTCCCTTGCACGTTGAAAGGCGAAGGACGCCGTTTACACAGGTCTGCAACTCCGAGCGCAAGCGTTGGTCGCACGGCGTCGCGCCTGCCCCCCCCCCCCACCTGGAAGAGGACGCCTCGTCCCATTGGACCGGGGGGACACGCCCTGTTCCGAGCTTTTGGGCCGAGCGAACGGTCGGAGGCACAGAATATGAAAGCAAAACCATCTCACGATGAACGCCAGGGGGCCCGAGCCATTTCTATCTCTCCGGTCCAAGAGTCCCTTCGACCCCCTGGCAATGCATTTAATCCTTTCATGCGAAACGGAGGGTTATCATGACCAGACTGACCAAGGAGATGATTGAGGAGATCGAGGGGGATTTGGAGATCACGGAGCACCGTCTTCGAAAGGCGATAGGCATGGACCTACGGTCCCTGGCGCTGAGGGCGGTCGGCCTAGAGGCCGATGCAGATGTTTCGAAGTTCAGCGCAGCGATCGTCCCGGTCACGAGCGGGTTGGGGGTGACCCCCGGTTTCGTCAGCTCCGTCGCGACCATCCTTGCCCGCCTGGGAATGGAGGCGGCGGTCACCAACGCCACGGATGTGGCAGGGATGGCGGAGGGGATCAGGATGGGCTCGGACATGGTGTTCATGGCCGATGACAATGTATTCATGGCCCATCCGGTAGGAACCTGGGAGGTAATCGACAATGCCGCATGCACGGCCCTGGGATTCGTTCAGGCCTTGGAAGAGGCGGCGGACGGGCTGGGCGGGAAGGAGGTGGTCGTTATAGGACTGGGCCGGGTCGGATCCTTCGCAGTCGCTGAACTCTTGGCAAGGGGAGCGAGGCCCATCGGCGTGGACATCGACCCCGTGGCATTGATGAGGGCCAGGGAGAGGTTCGGCATCCCTTGTTCGAGCGATCTAAAGCGGGTGATGCCAGCCGCGGACCTGGTCGTCCATGCATGTCCCGCCCCGGTAAGGGGGGAGCTGGTCAAGGAGGGGGCGATCATCTCCGCGCCAGGGGTTCCATGCGGGTTCGATGCCATTGGTTATGGAAGAGCGGGGCTGATCATGCACGACATGCTCCCCACGGGCGTGGCCGTGATGGCAGCGCAGGCCTGCCGGGCGCTAATGGCGGCCAATGTGGCGAACTATCCCATGGAATGGGGGCTAGCCGTTCATGAGTGAGCTCGGCATCGCCCTGGACATCGGGACCAGCGGCTTCCGGGCTCAGGCGATCGACCTCGCGACCGGCGAGGTCCTGTCCACGGCCATCACCGTGCGACATCCCATACCTGGCTCCAACGTCATGGACCATGTAAGCTTCGCCATCGAGGTGGGCGAGGACGAATGCAACCGTCTGATGGTGAGCACCATCAATCAGCTCATTCGCAGGCTGAGACTGCCCCCGAGCGAGTTCTCGCTGATGGCGGTCTGCGGCAATCCGTTCCAGCTCTCGCTTTTCCAGAACATCGAGATCCGGGACCTGGCCTATGCAGGTCAGAACAAGCTCAAGGCGCTGAACGTGGTCCCCCCACAGCGGGATGGGGACATCCTTCCGGCGGAGACCCTCGGGCTGTGCATCGACCCCACAGCCAAGGTCATCATCCCTCCGGCGGTGACGCATGAGATTGGCGCGGATGCCATGGCAATGTTGTGGGAGACAGGAACCTATTCCGCAAAGGTGCCCACCGTGATCATAGACTATGGGACGAACGCCGAGATGTCTTTCATAGATGGCGGGCGGATCATCACGGGCTCGGCGGCGGCAGGGCCTGCCTTGGAGGGACAGGAGATCGAAAGGGGCATGCTCGCCTCCTGCGGGGCGATCTCCGACATAAATCCTGAAGGCGCTGGCTGGAGGAACTACGTGCTTGACGAGGAGTTCAACGTCGTGCCTGGAGATGTCGTCGATCCGCGCACCGGGGAGGTCATTGAAACCGGGGAGGCCCATGGAAGGGCGAGGGGCATAACGGGCACGGGGGTGATCGCCGCCGTGCATTTGGCCATGGAAGGCGGCCTGGCGAAGCCCCCTAGGATAATCACAGAGGAGGGGATCCTGAGGCTGCAGGATGGCGTTGAGCTTTCCTCGAAGGACCTGGAGGAGGCGGGCAAGGCCATCGGGGCCATTCGGGCTGGGTATATGACCTTGGCCTATGAGGCTGGCAGGAACCCTAACGACATTCGGGTGGCCTACATGTCCGGAGCGTCCGGGACCTATGTCGATGCCAGGAAGGCCCAGCGTATCGGGCTTGCGCCGTTCTCAGCGAACGAACTCCATCAGGTAGGTAACACCTCATTGGCCATGGCGAGGGACCTGGTGAGGCAGCCAGGCCTCTATGAGAGGCTGAGGGAATTTGCCAAAACGCTGAGGGCGAGCCATTGCATGTTCGCCACCTCCGAGATCTTCAAGGCCATCTACACGATCGAGCTGAGCCATTGGTGCTATGGCATGCCCATGGGGATGTACAATGAGATGCTGGCGATGTCGCAGCTGTCCCCGATCGACATTCGGTCCGCTGACGGGAAGGTGCACAAGGATGTGATCAAGGACATCCCAGACCTTGGCAGGATGGGGCTCTGCATCCTTGATGAGATCGCGGTCCAGCTACGGTCTGAGCTACCGGGGTGCAAGCACTGTCTGAAATGCGTGAAGGCCTGTCCAGAGAACGCCTTGGTCCTCGTACGGGAGGAGGGGGAGTGGGTCGCCACCATCAGATCGGACCTCTGCAATGGGACGGCCTGCAGGAGATGTGAACAGGAGTGTCCGGAGGGATTGATCAAGGTCAAGCATTTCCATTATTGTTGATATATAGGAAAAGTATTTATATCATTACAAAGGGTTAGTGTTATTACTATATAAGTATTACGTAAAGTATATATAATGCATATCGTTAATTATAAATATATGGATTGACTATATACACCCGGAGGTAAAACATGCCTAGATCCAAGAAGGACATCTTGGCGGATCTACAGAAGGCAGTCGAGACATGGGATTGGAAATTGGCCGAAAAGGTCGCCCATGAAGCTCTCGAAGCCAAAATAGCTCCGTTGGATGCAATAGAGAACGGGCTTGGGAAAGGAATGATGACCTTGAGCGACCGATTCGATCGGGCGGAAGTGTATCTGCCCCAAATATTGGCCGCTTCGTTGGCGATGGAGAAGGCCATGGAAGTGTTCAAACCGGCCATGAAGACCGGTGAGGCCACGTCCAAGGGCAAGGTTGTCATCGCTACGGTCGAGGGAGACATCCATGAGATAGGAAAGAACGTGGTCGCGGCCCTTTTGGTAGGGTCGGGGTACACGGTCTATGACCTAGGAAGGGATGTCCCCATCGAGAAGTTCATCGAGACTGCAGCGGAGAACGACGCGGACGTGGTGGGCGCCTCTGCCCTGATGACCACTACGGTCCTTGGGCAGCGCGACATCGTAGAGCGGTTGAAAGAGGAAAAGTTGCGCGCCAAGACCATCTTCGGTGGAGCCCCATGCACCCAGAAATGGGTCGATGAGATCGGCGGCGATGCCTACGGGGAGAACGCGTCCGAAGCGATCGAGAAGATCGCGAAGCTCATAGGGAGGTAAGAGGAATGGCAGCGAAAAGATTTCTGGATGTGCTTGAGGCCTTCAACAGGGCAAAGAAAGGGCCTAAGGTACCGGAGAAGGATTGGGATTATAACATAATTCCGACCAACGCCGCGGCATTGAAGGAGAAGTACAAACTGAATTTCGGCAGGCAGATCATCCCGACCGATAAGGCGACCATAAATAACCTGTTCCTCGCCGGGCTGGAGATGCTGGTGGAGACCGGCGTATACAACTGCGACACGGGAAGGGTGATCAAGGTCACCGAGGAGGAGGTCAAGGAGGGGATCAAGAGGGCCCCTAAGAGACTGACGATGGGGTCCAACAGGGACTCTGCGCAGCTGGCCCCCCGAAAGGGCAACGCCAGTGTCAAGCCGATCATCCAGGGCGGGCCTACGGGAGCCCCGGTCTCCGAGGATGTGTTCATCCCACTGTTCCAATCCTATGCCCAGGAGGCGATAGTCGACACCATCGTGAGCGGTGTCATGGCCACCTGCGAGGGGGTTGAGGTCAAGACGAAGACGCCGTGGGAGATAAAGGCGACATTGGCCGAGGTCAGGGCGATCCGAGAGGCCACCGCAAGGGCTGGCCGCCCCGGAATGTCCATATAGGGCCCTGAGACCCCGCTGTCCGCAGCGGGACGTCTCGCCTCAGACTTAAACATGGCCATGAAGCCCTGGGACAGCCACGAGGTCTCACAGCTGAACGAGCTGAAGATCGACAACGAGGGATTGACCTTCGTAGCGGGATGGCTTGCGCAGGGGGACATTGTGATGGTGGAGCAGATGCCGATCTTCGGCGGGTACGCCGGGGGTGCGGAGGAGACCGCGATCTGCGATGTCGCTACAACCCTCGCCTCATTCGGGGTGATCGGTGGCAGCTGGCACCTGGACGGGCCTATCCACATCCGGTGGGGCATAACGACTGCCAGGGAGACCTTGCAGATCGCAGGCCACGCCGCGGCCGCCATCGATGCCAACACGGACCTGCTCCTAGGCAATCAGTACTACCCTGTCGCTGGACCGTGCACGGAGATGTGCCTTCTGGAGACCGCCGCGCAGGCGATCACGGACACGGCGAGCGGCCGTGAACTGGTCTCCGGTGTCGCCTCGGCCAAGGGTGTGGCCTTGAACTACACCACTGGGATGGAAGCCCGTATGATGGGAGAGGCGGCGGCCGCGGTCGCCGGCATGAAGGTGGAGAAGGTCAATCAGATCCTCGAGGCCCTGGTATCTAGCTATGAGAAGCAGTACGCCAAGGCGCCGAAGGGCAAGCCCTTCCAAGAGTGCTACGACGTCAAGTCCGTACTGCCCTCGGAGGAATACCTGGAAGTCTACGGGAAGGCTTGCAAGACCCTCAAGGACCTAGGGGTGCCCCTGAAGGAGTGACCACCTCAAACCCCTTAACCTTTTTTTTGGGGGAGAAGGAGGAGAAAGAATGAAGTGGACTTCAACTAAGTTGCTAGTCGCGTTGGCATTCGTGGGCCTAATGTCCATGTTGTTCGTTGGTACGGTCTCTGCCGATACAATGAACGCGGATGATTACAACGAGGCCATGTTCAACAAGAACATGGACATCTGGTTCATGCTTATGCTGGTTGCCTTCCTGATGCTGTTCATCAGGAAGTTCGAATGGGGGGTATGCCTCGGCGTCCTGTTGGTGACCGCCACGAGCTTCATTTCCTACATGTTCATAGACCAGTTCTATCTGGGCAAGGACTTCAGTCAGGTCTGGAGCATGGGGAACATGATAATGGCCGTGGTGTGCTCGATCACGGCGGTGATCGGTATAGGGGTCTTCCTCGGGACGGTCAGGATGTGGCAGTACTTGGTGGCTGGAGTGTTCTTTGGGGCGACTTTCCAACTGGTCCTGTGGACTATGAACTCTCTGATACCGGACCTAGGGCTGGGCACCCCGGTGGACCCTGGCGGATCTATACTCGTGCACATGCTGGCCGCCTACTGGGGCTGGGGGGTCATTCTGGCTTTACGTGAGAAGAAGGCCTTCGATGAGCCGATGTACATCAGCAAACATAGCACATCGTTCGTTTGGCTCGCGTCAATGCTGCTGTTCGTCCTATGGCCTTCCTTCGTGACCGGGACCCTGGACAACATGGCGGACGTCACCATGGGGACCATCACCTGCTACATGGCGGGCATCGGTTCGATCATCTCCGCATACCTTGTATGCGTAGGGGTGCAGAAGAAGGTCAACCCGCTCATCTACACATACGCTCTGTTAGCGGGGCCCGTGGCCATCGGATCGCCGTTGCTGGCCTTTGACATGGAGATCGCGGCATGGGCGGCCCTGGGGCTGGGGTTGATCGCGGGGGCCATCTCGGCGCTCAGCTTCATCTTCCTGCAGCCTTGGCTGTGCAAGAAGGCCGGTGTACTGGATGTCATGGGCGTGCACAACCTCCACGGAGTGGGCGGATGGCTGGGCGCGCTGACCGCGGCCATTGTCGTCTCTGGTGCCTTCTCGGCCAATGTCGCGGCGGCCATACTGGTGGTCGTGATCGGCCTAGGTACCGGCGCAATATGCGGCGGGGTGATCAGGCTGACCCGCAAGGAACAGGAGTGGTTCACGGACGACACGGACTTCATCGACAACCCTGCACCAAAAACCCAATGAGACCTTTGTCCAAGGCCTGGCATGAATCCCCTCATGCCGGCCCTTTTTCTTTCTTTTTAGATCCCCGTTCACGTAGCCAAAGGTTATTATCAATGAGAGTTGTTAGGATATTCCAACATCGGTTGGTCCCTAGCCCGTTCATCGCATGATCGTGGCCCCATTGGTACCGCGGATGTCGGGTGTGGAAATGGCCTCCTAGGTGGTTTTAGGGCAGAACGGGCGTGCAGGAGCGCCCGTTTCCCCCGGACGTTCCTCAAGAGGGCGGTCCGTCCGTCCCGTGGGAACGTATTTGTCAGCCTTGGTGCTATTCATTGCGTGGAGGCGGGCTTCCCATGGGTAAGGTGGAGGACATCCTCAACGATCTCCGGGTGTCGGTGGAGACCTGGGACAAGGAGCTGGCCATCAGAGCGGTGGACCGTGCGGTGGAAGCGGGCATATCCCCGTTCGTGGCCATCGAGGCCGGCCTGGCGAGGGGGATGTCGACCATCAGTGTTCTGTTCGATGAGGGGCGCCTATACCTGCCCCAGGTGCTGGCCGCATCCCAGACCATGCAGCTGGCCCTGGAGAGGTTCGGTCCATTGAAGCTCAGCGAATCCCTGAGTAAGGGCCTGATAGTGCTGGGGACCGTTCAGGGGGACATCCATGAGATCGGGAAGAATGTGATCAAGGCGTTCCTGAGGGGAGGGGGCTATACCGTCATCGACCTTGGGAAGGACGTCCCGCCGGAAGAGTTCTCGGCTGCCGCCAAGGAGCACGGGGCGGACATCGTCGGGGCTTCCGCCCTCATGACTACCACGCTCATCTGCCAAAAGCAGGTCGTCGACGTCCTGAAGGACGAGGGACTCGGTGATGTCAAGACCATATTCGGTGGGGCCCCGTGCAATCAGGGTTGGGTCAACTCCATCGGCGGAGATGGCTATTGTGCCTGCGGGGCCGAGGTCATCGATCTGGTGCGCAGGTTGCTGAACGAATGAGGGAGAACAACATGGAGGTAGCCGACAGGCCTTTGACGGTCTATGATGCCTACATGCGCTCAACCGAAGGCCCAAAGTTGGCTGAATCCCACTGGGATGCCAAGGTGGTGCCGGAGGGCGTGGCATGCATGAAGGAGAAGTATGATATCAGGTTCGGGAGCGAGTTCATTCCGGTCGACCGGGACCTTAAGGAGCGCCTGTTCCTAGCGGGAATGGAACTGCTGGTCACCACTGGTATCTATAACACCGACACCCGGCGGGTCATCAAGGTGACCGAGAGTGAGATAATGGAGGGGATCAAGAAGGCCCCTCGCAAGTTGCAGTTGGGGGAGTACCGTGACGCCGTGTTCATGGAACCGAGGAAGGGGAACGCCTCCCAGAAGCCCGTGATCCAAGGCGGGCCCACGGGATCGACGGTCTCCGAGGACATCTTCATCCCAATGATCCAGAGCTATGCCCAGGAGGCGGCGGTGGACACCGTGGTCAATGGGGTCATGGCCACCATTGGCGGGGTCCCGTCGACCGCCAACACGCCCTTCGAGATCAAGGCCACATTGGCGGAGATCAGGGGCATGCGGGAGGCGTGCAATCGGGCCGGCCGCCCTTATATGGCCATATAGGGCCCTGAGACCCCGCTGACCGCAGCGGGACGTCTCGCTAGCGATCTGAAGGACTGCCTTCGGCCCACCGACAGCCACGAGGTGTCCCAGCTGAACGAACTGAAGTTGGACAACATGAGCATGAACATGATCGCCGGATGGATGCACAACGGCAACGTCATCATGGTCGAGCAGATGCCGATATTGGGCGGGTACATAGGCGGGGTGGAGGAGACCGCCATATGTGATGTCGCCACCACCCTGACCTCCTTCGTCCTGATGAACGCCAGCTTCCATCTGGATGGGCCGATCCACATCCGCTGGGGAACGACCACGACCAGGGAAACGATGAAGATAGCCGGTCATGCGGCGGCCGCCCTGGACGCTCATACCGACCTACTCATAGCCAACCAGTACTATTCCCTTGCAGGGCCATGCACCGAGATGTGCCTGACCGAGATAGCGGCCCAGTCCATGCTCGATACCGCCAGCGGGCGTGAGCTCGTCTCGGGATGCGCGGCGGCCAAGGGCGTGACGGATGATTTCACCACCGGCATGGAGGCCAGGATGCTGGGGGAGGTGGCGATGGCCACGGCGGGAATGAGCGTTGACAAGGTGAACGACATGATCGAACTCCTGGTCAAGGATTACGAGAGAAGATATCAGACGGCCCCTCAGGGGAAGCGGTTCCAGGATTGCTATGATGTTCGGTCCGTGCGGCCTACCCATGAGTACCTCGAGGTATACCACGGGGTACGGGAACGATTGTCCGAGTTAGGGCTTAGACTAAGATGATCCAACGTCGTATGCGCTTCAATGGACGTAACCTTTATATCATGTAATGAATATATATAAAGGTCGGCTAGTATCGGTGGGGAGGGTTGGTCCGGGACCGCTAGGCCTCTACAGCCAAAGTAGCCGGGTTCGACTCCCGGGCCCTTCGCCAATCTTCCGTCATTGTAATGCATGGCCCGACCCTGGGCGAACCATCAATAGGAGAACACAGAATGAAGATCGGCATCGTCGGAGGGGCGCTCCAGGGAATGGAGGCGGTCTATCTGTCCAAGAAGGCGGGCTATGAGACGCTTGTCATCGATAGGAGAGAGGAAGCCCCGGCCCTCTCGCTGGCGGACGAGGCGGTGGTGGGGGATGTTGAAAAAGAAAGGCACGTCACAGAGGCCCTGACGGAGTGCGATGCCATCCTGCCGGCCAATGAGAACATGGAAGCCTTGGTCGCCGTAGATTGGATAGCGGAGCAGGCCGGTGTGCCCCTGCTCTTCGACCTCGACGCCTACAGGATATCGGAGTCCAAGCTCAGGTCGAACGAGCTCCTTCAGCGTCTAGGGGTACCGATGCCACGGAAATGGCCTTCCTGCAGGTTCCCCGTGGTGGTAAAGCCCTCCACGGGGAGCGGGAGTACCGAGGTGACGATCGCTAGGAACGAAACGGAGGTGGAAAGGTTGGTCCTCCATCTCCGCGGTGAAGGATTGGAGCCGGTGGTGGAGGAGTATGTCAACGGTCCGAACATCTCCATCGAGGTCATAGGGGACGGCTCCATCTTCACCCCGTACATCGTTACCGATGTCATATTGGCCAATGATTACGATTGCAAGAGGGTGTATTCCCCCTGGAGAGGGATGGCACAGGCCGCCGACGAACTCGCCCGCTATGCGACCTTGACCGCTCGGGCCTTGGGCCTCAGGGGGATAATGGACATGGAGGCCATCGTCCTGGACGGTCACCCCCAGGTGCTGGAGATAGATGCCCGGATCCCCAGCCAAACGCCGGCCGCGATCCTCCATTCCCATGGCATAAACCTGGTGGAGGAGATGGTCAAGGGGCTTGTCCATGGGCGCATGGGCACGCCCACCGTTCCCCAACCCAGGGTCGCGGTGTACGAGCACGTGGTGGCGAAAGGGGACACGCTCCATGCGTGCGGAGAGGGGGAGTTCGCCCATGTTCGCCATCCCAGGATCGTCGAGGGGCTTTTCGGGGCGGACGAGGCGATCACCGACCATCGGCCAGGGATGGATGGATGGACGGCCACGTTGATGATGGCGTCGCCGAACTGGGCTGCCCTGCGGGAAAGGAGGAAGGAATGCTTGCGCCGTATAATGGACGAGAACCATCTGTCCCGATACCTCGACCTGTTCCCCGAAGGCTATGGGGACCCGCTTACCGGCCTATCGGACGATGAGTGAGGCCTTTCCTAGAGGGATGGCGGCCTGGTGGGACCGGGCTACAGGGTAGTGGCATGAGGCTGCACATCATGGCCGGTAAAGCGCTTTTCAAGAGGGGATTTTCAAGAGGGGAAGAGCTAGGAGGGCACGATCTAGGACCTAAGGACGATCGCAGGTCAAGGCGAACACCGTCAGATCCGTCCCCTGAGGACGGGGAGCACCCTGCCCTCCGCCAAGCACAGCACCAGCCTTGCAGCGATCCAGTACGATCACGGATCACGTTGAATCCTTGACGGGACCTATCGCCCCTTACGGGCATTGATCGAGGTGGTCCCTCTCATCTTACTATCAGTGATGAATGGATCAACGAAGTGCTGCCTAGAGGGTAACTTTAATGTCCTAGCAGGCTAAAGTGCATTCATACGGCGGGTCTTTTTTCCATTCCCCGGTCCCGCCGGCCGAAGGGGGAAGCTCGCATGACAGGGCTGGAAAGGGGCCGGACGGCGACCGGTCAGGAGCGTTGCAGCCCAGGCCAGAAGGCCGGGGCTACGACCGTGGCTATCCTATTGCTATTGACATTCCTGGTGGGGGTCGACCTTCCCGCGGGCGAGGTCAGCGCGATCCAGTATACAATAACCGTATTGGACCCGAACGGGGGCGAGTCACTGGTCGGCGCCACGGACTTCGAGATCATTGTGTACACCTCTACGGTCAACGGGGTGATAGTCCTCTCCTACTCAACGAACGGCGGGGAGACATATCCCAACGGGATCGATGTCATTCCCAACGTCGGTGGCACCCATCGCTATTCCTGGCGGGTGCCCAA
>JAJFUR010000047.1 GCA_021372335.1 Methanobacteriota archaeon | reverse complement strand
TCCTCGACCACCAAGGCGGTCATCATGCGGGACAATGAGATCATCGGAAAATATTGGCTGCCGACCACCGACGTCTTCTCCTCGGCGGACACGGCCCTCACCAACGCGTTGGCGGAGGCAGGCGTGCGGCTCGAGCAATTGGAGGGAATAGGTACAACGGGCTACGGCCGGTACACCTTGGGCAAGAAGTTCAAGGCCAAGCTGGTGCAGGAGGAGCTGACCGTCAACTCCAAGGGCGCCGTCTGGTTGGCAGACAGGCAGAAGGGGGAGGCCACCATCATCGACATCGGGGGGATGGACAACAAGGCCATCACCGTGCGCGATGGCATCCCGGACAACTTCACCATGGGGGGCATATGCGCGGGCGCCTCCGGCCGGTTCCTGGAGATGACCGCTAAGCGCCTGAAGGTGGAGATCACCGAGCTCGGGGCGCTCGCGGACCAAGGCGATCACAGGAACGTCAAGATGAACTCCTACTGCTCCATCTTCGGCATCCAGGACCTGGTCACATCCCTGGCCGCGGGCAACTCCCTGGCCGATGTGGCCTCCGCGGCGTGTCACAGCGTGGCGGAGCAGGTATATGAGCAGCAGCTGCAGGAGATAGAGGTGCGCCAGCCGGTCATCGAAGTGGGCGGGACCTCTCTAGTGTCGGGATTGGTCACCGCCATGGAGCATACCCTGGGGCAGAGGCCGATCGTGCCGAAGGACCCCCAGTACATCGGAGCGGTGGGCGCCGCGCTGCTGACCTCCGGCCTGCTGGGGTGAGGGCATGGTGAAGTTCGAGCTGGAGGGGACAGAGCGCTACGCCCTCGAATCCTACCAATGGCTGCTGGAACGGATCCTCATCGACATGGGGATCACGACCATGGTGGAGCGCGTGCGCCTGATCATCCGCCCCGACCAGACCCTCTTCATCATTTCCATGAGGATCAAGCAGGCAGGGAGCAAGCGCCCGGTGAGCGACATAGCGGATATGGAGGCCCAGGAGGGAGGGACGTTCATAACCATCAAGGACGAATCGTACGCCCCCCGGCTGCTTGCCAGCCTGTGGAGGATGTACGGGAGGGAGCGGGTGCAGCAGCTCACGCGGCTGGAGATCTTCGTGGACGGCGTGCCGGTGGAGGAGCTTTCCGACCTCAAGCTCGATCCCGAGGAGGAGGTCCGCTCCCAGCTCCTGGACGCCATGTGGAGGCTCCTGCCGGAGGGGCTGAAGGTGAGGAACGAGTACTATAACGACAACGTCATGACCATCGTGGCGACCGAGCACGGCATGACAGTGGACTTCCTGGCCGAGGCCCAGAAGGTCCATTCGAGCATGGTCCAGGGAAAGGGGGAGGACTGATGTACGAGGTCCTGATGTTCGATGGCGGGGTGCACAAGCTCGAGGAGATGCTCGACCTGATAGAGGACATCGGCGGGTTCGTGCTGCAACGCATCCAGGTCCAAGTGATGGTCACATTGACCATAGCCATTCCGGAGGAGGACCGTCCGCTCATCGAGAGGAAGGCCGCTGAGCTAGGAGGGAAGATCATCGAGGTCCCCTTGGCCGGGACGGAGATCGCGGTCGTCGGGCCTACGCTCGGAAGGCATCATATGCCCCACCCGATCTGTGACATAGCCGAGCACCTGCGGAGATATGGGGCGATCACGATCGTGATGGGTTTGGCCAGGGGCAGGGGCCGGAAGACATGCCAGATATCGGCGGCGGAGAAGGCGATAATCGAGGAGTACGACGCGGCCATCTTCATGCTGGGCAATTTCAAGGAGTGCGTGACCCATGAGAAGATCAACCTCTACAAGGACATCCAGGTCCCGGTGGTGGTCGTAATAGGTCCGGAGCTGGACTCGCTCCCGGACTGCGAGGCCCTCGTCTGCGGAGTGGGGCGCAAGGTGGAGCGCATGAGGCGTTCGGAGGAGATCGCCAAGCTCGAAGAGATCGCCGACAGGGTCAAGGAGGTCGTGGACAGGCGCCGCAAGGAGATCGAGGAGGACCCCCTGTTCGTGCACCCCTCGGAGGTCAAGGACGCGCTCGAGGACCTCGACGCCGTTCAGGAATGCCTGCGCCCATCGCCGGTGGTGCTGCACGTGGACGGGCTGAGGGTCAAGATCCCGTACAAGGACCACGTGAGGGAGCTGGAGGAAGTGGAGGTCTACGGGCATAAGCTGAAGGACATAGCCACCATCTCGGACTGCCGCCTTGGCGACAGCACCATCATCAGGATCAGGACCAAAGCCGAGGTGGAAGGCAAGGTCCTGGGGTGCGACCGCCCCTGAGGGGGAGGGGGCCATGGGCCAGGACCGACCCGGAAGCTATCTGCTGTTCATCGCCCTGGACGGTCCCGTCCGCCTCAGGGTAGGGGCGCTGGGGGAGCAGGACTTCCCGGCGGGGACGTACATCTACTGCGGTTCGGCCCTGAACGGTCTGCGAGCTCGGGTCGCCCGGCACCTCCGCCCGGAGAGGAAGGCCCATTGGCATGTGGACCATCTTCTTGCCCAGGGCCAACCGGTCGGGGCCCTGCTCGTGTACTCGGAGGCGAGGCTGGAATGCCGCCTCGCCGAGGAACTCTCCCACTTGGAGGGAGTGAGGAGGCACGTTCCCGGCTTTGGCGCCTCGGACTGCCACTGCCCCGGGCATCTGCTGCTGTGCGAGGAACCCGTCCAGGCGGTGGGAGGGGCGATCCAGGGCGTGCTCAATGGGCTGCAGGACGGTCCCCTGGAGCAAAGGCAAGGCCAAGGCGACGAGGATGGGACGCTTGCCTTTAGGGAAACGGCGCGCTAATGGCATTGAGGCGGGGAACCAGGCGGGAGAGCCTGTTATGGATAGGCATCCCTTTCCCAGGTCGGACGGGCCCCTCATGGTCAATGAGGGGACCGCATTTGGAAAGGGGCAAGGGCGATAGGCGGCCGGAGCGCTCTAGACCACCTGGCCCCACTGGCAGGCCAAGGGGGTCGCGCATGGGCCAAGGAGAGCATTGCCGTCCAGATAGTGGGTGCGGTCCCAAAACCTTTTATTCGCTCATTTAATTGTTTTTTATACGATGTTCCCGAGCAAGCGCACCAGGCTGGAAAGGAAGATCAAGGAATTGAACGCCTTGATGGCCGAGTACCGGGATGAGCTTGAGGAGACTGAAAGGCGGTTTCGGAGAAGGGAGATCGGACGGGACGAACTGGACCGCATCACGGCGCGGAACAAGGCCAAGATGGAGGGGATCACCGAAAGGATAAGGGCCGCGAGGGCGGAGCTGGATGGATTGAAATGATCCTCTACTTTTTTCGTATCCATCGATAAAAGGAACTTATTAATAGTCAGCAGAGCAACATAGTATACTGCCCGTGGAATGGAGAGGGCAGGACACGTGAACGCCAATAACGTTCACCCAAGCCTTCATCGGCCTTCACGGTCGGCTGCATCCGGATCCGAGCAGATGATCACTGCCCTGAACGGAGCGGCTCCCCCCTGCGCCCTACGTGCGTTAGGTGGGAGATGAAGGGGTGGTCGCCCGAGGAACAGCTCCATTTTGAGGAATGGGTCGGACCAAGGGTCACCTTCCTCCTCCCCTCCGCCCGGGCACTCTTGAGCTATATCATTTTTCACCCTTATTCATTTTTATTTATATAAAATAAATAATATTCTGGATATCTCATTAAATATGCAAAGTTATATATACTAGGCAATACAATAGGTATTATTGCCCGAGTCGGAAAGGCTGTTGGGAAACCTGAATGGATCCAGCATGATTTGAGGATCATGCCCATCGGAAAAGGTCCTATTCGCGTGCTCCTTCGGGAGCAGGTTCGCCCACGCACTTCCCGGCTATAGGCGGGAAAGCAGCGAGGCGGATGGCGATCGATTCCCTCCGGGGGGTCGAAAGCTAGGTAGGACGTCATCGAGGTGGCGCACACTCCATCTGCAGATGGGAGGGCGCCAAGCAGGGACGAAGTACCTTCGAGCGCCGAACTCGGGCACCCTTCTCCATTTTTTCCTTTCGACCAATGCACATTTTTCATGTATGGCTCAGGAATAGGTTTAAAATACTTCACGGACTTCAGGGTACAATCTCATTTATATCCTGATGATGGAGGTCTTCACATGGTAGCTGAGGATGAAAACGTAAGCAGGGAAATGGCCCAGGTCGTGGCCAAGTTGCAGGATGCGATCGGTCGGGAGAATGTCAAGACCAGCAAGATGGAGAGATTGCTGTACAGCCATGACCTGGCCCCGCTCCCCAACCTCGCCCAGATCGCCTTCAAGAACATTCCCGACGTCGTCGTGCGCCCCCACACCACGGAGGACGTGGTCAAGATCGTGAAGATCGCAGCGGAGGACAAGGTCCCGATAACCCCCCGCGGGGCATCCACCTGGGGGCTGGGAGGCTCCACCCCCGTCTTTGGCGGGATCCTCATCGACATGTCCGGCGGGATGAACAAGATTCTCGAGATCAACAAGGAGAACCTCTATGTCAAGGCGCAGGCCGGATGCACCTGGAAGGAGGTCTACGATGTGTGCATGGAGCAAGGTCTCCTCCTCGGCGGCTACCCCAGCTCCTTCCCCTCGGCCACCTTGGGCGGCTGGATATCCGTGAACGGGGTCGGCGTCGGCTCCATGAAGTACTGGACCTCGGGCGACCTCGTCCGCAACATGGAGGTCGTGATGCCCGATGGCACAGTCGTCCAGACCGGATACGATCTCATCGTG
>JAJFUR010000021.1 GCA_021372335.1 Methanobacteriota archaeon | reverse complement strand
GGGGCGGGCCCGGCAGGCCTTCAGGCGGCGATCCATGCCGTGCGGAAGAAGGTGAGGGTCTGCGTTCTGGGAAGGAGGCAGAACAGCGCCCTGGTCAAGGCGGAGATCGAGAACTATTTCGGTTCCCCTCCCAGGACTGGGAGGGAGATGCTGGAGATCGCCGCCAAGGCGGCGGCCGGGTTCGGCGCCATCCTCTTGGAGGAGGACCTGCTCACCATCGAGATGGAGGAAGGGGAGTTCAAGCTCACGACGGAATCCCTAAGGGAGATCAAAGCCAAGGCGATCGTCCTTGCCCCCGGGGTGTCCCGAAGGAAGCTGAACGTGGAGGGCGAGAAGGAATATCACGGGCTGGGGGTCAGTTACTGCGCCACCTGCGACTGCAACTTTTTCAAGAGGAAGACGGTGGCGGTGCTGGGGGAGGCCAGCATGGCCGCCTCGGCCGCGCTCCTCCTCCGGGAGTACGCCTCCAAGGTGTATTGGGTCGCCAAGGAATTCAAGGCCTCCCCGGAGCTCATGGAGAAGGTCAAAGGCACGGACATCGAACTCGTCCAGGCCTGGCCTACCCGGATCTACGGCGACCAGGTGGTGCGAGGAATGACCCTGGACGATGGGCGGGACCTCCCGCTCGACGGGGTCTTCATCGAGTTGGGGGCCAAGGGCGTGGCCGACCTGGCGATGGAGGTGAACATATTCCCGGACGAGAACGGGTTCATCGCCGTGGACCGCAGCTGCGCCACCGGCACGCCCGGGGTCTTTGCCTGCGGGGATGTGACCGGCAGGCCATGGCAGCTCGCGAAGGCGGTCGGGGAGGGCTGCGTGGCCGGGCTCTCCGCAGCAAGGTACGTGAGAAAGGAAGAGGAGTGATGGGATGAGCATGGTGGACGAACTCGTCTCAGGGATCCTCCGCAGCGAGGAGGGCTTCCGGGAAGCGCTGCGGCACATATTGACAGAGGATCTGAGGCTCTCCGTCCCGGAGTTCTGCGAAAGGACCGGCCTTTCCCCAAGCACCATCTATAAGATCCTTCAGGAGCAGCGCGAGCCGAATCTGCGGACGGTCAGGGCGGTCATCAAGGGCGTAAGGAAGCTGGACGCCAATCCCGGCGGGGAGTTCATAGCGGTCATCGCCTCCCGGCCGGTCCTGAGCCGCATCGAGGAGAGGCTCATGAAGGTCGGCGAGCGCACCGTCCGCGTCAAGGAATACCCCGCCTGTACCATGGAGGACGCCATCATCGCCGCCGTCAAGGCCGAGAGGGACGGAGCCCTCGCCCTGGTGTGCGCGCCGATCGTGGCGCCGACGATCGAGCAGATAGTGAGGGTCCCTGTGTCCGTCATTGTCCCGAAGGACAGCATGGTGCGGGCCATCGAGGTGGCCGCCGCGAAGGTCCTCTGATCACTCCGCCTTCACCATGCTCTCGAGGTGGGCCAGGATCTGCTTGCGCAGGGCGGCGAACTCCGGGGAGGCGCGGTCCCTGGGGCGCGGCCATTCGATCTTGTATATTTCCCCGACCGTGCTGGGGCGGGCGGTCATGACCACGATGCGGTCCGCCAGGAACAGGGCCTCGTCCACGGAATGTGTGACGAATATGACCGTCTTCCTGGTCTCGCTCCAGATGCGCAGGAGCTCCTTCTGCATGAGGTTGCGCGTCTGCGCGTCCAAAGCCCCGAAGGGCTCATCCATGAGAAGGATGGAAGGTTCGTTGGCGAGGGCGCGGGCGATGCCCACCCGCTGCTTCATCCCCCCAGAAAGCTGGTAGGGGTGATAGTCCTCGAAGCCGGAGAGGCCTACGAGGTCGATGTACTTCTGGGTGCGCGCCCGGCGCTCCTCCGGGGGCACGCCTTTGAGCTCCAGCCCGAACTCCACGTTGCGGCGCACCGTCCGCCAGGGGAACAGGGCGAACTCCTGGAAGACCAT